>JASIKQ010000078.1 GCA_030049565.1 Candidatus Sulfotelmatobacter sp. | reverse complement strand
TTGTTGCCAGCCGGATTACCGGAAACGGATTCGATAGTCTCGAATCGGTTCTGGCCATCCGTGAAAAACGACAGAATCCCTGACGGGCTGTTCGCCAACACCGACGACAGCGCGGCACCGGTGCCGCGATTGCCGCTTTGCACTCCCGGGTCGGTTTGTGCCAATGCCATTCCGGCGAGGAACAGCAACGAGAAAATCAAAACTGATGCCAGTCTGGTTTTGTTGCTCATCGTACCTCCTTAGGGTCTTTGCTGCTTGGAATGGGGCCCAACTTTGAGAGCCCTGGGTTGAGGAAACCGGGGACCGAGTGTTCCCGGGGGAAAGGACCGGCGGAATGGAATGTTTCGATTCCCTGCCACAGACGAGGAACCGCTTGAGCGGAGCATTTGCTCCTCCCGTTGTTTTTGGATCACAGGCCAGGAACTGCTATGGCGCGGAGTAAGCTCTCTGAGATCGGACAGTGGAGTGCCGGGGTGCCCGAAAATCAGTGTGCGGCTTTGTAACCTAAGTTGGCTGATGCGCGAAGAAAAAAGTGTGATTTGTTACGGAGTTGTAACAAATGCGGGGGTTGCGCCCCAACATCGTCAGAATTTTCCTAGAGATGCAAAGTTTTTTTCGACGGGCATGCGCATGGCGCGAAACGCTAAAAACACGCCGCGCTGTTCCGAAAGCCGAAACTCGGATGGGCATCTGTCCTAAAGATTACGCACTCGCCCGGCTAGCGGATGAACTTGTAGTCGACGATGGTCGCGGCTAGAGCTGCAAGACTCGATCCCGCATCTTGGCCTCCTCTTCGAGTCCGATCCGCAGTTCCCTGTTTGCCCGGCCCATCTTTGCTGCGGATAACCCGTCCCTGGCAAAGCACGCTGCGGTTTTGCTGGCCGGAAATTTCCTCGGGCATCTCGAACACCATCTCAATCAAAGCGTTCACCGGCAAGTCCTGCGGTCCATGAAATAGCAGCCCGGTCTGGCTGAGATTGTCGATTCCGCCTTCATACCATGTGCTGGATCGGTTGACCCGGTAACGCAGAGGCAAATCGAGCTTCAGGCGGCGTGCGCGGGGCGTCCAGCTAGGCCGTTTTTCGCGCGTATGGCTGCGCCGCACGATCGTCTCCGGCTTGTTGTGCTCCACCCGCTTAGTACGGCGCATGGTAGCCCAATCATATTTGTACTCGGCGGCGCAAAGCAGGCATACCTGGTAGTACTCCCCATCAGGGCCACGCCGTGGCCAGGAAAACTCATGAGAACAGCGACCGAGCATAAGAACATCCATGATTTTTTGCGGCATGGTGGTTACTTCCGGGCCGTGCCCGCGCCCGAATCTCATCATCTCTCGAATAGGAACGTTTGGGTAGGTTACCTTCGTGCCGGGTGTGAGGCAGTTGAGCAGTCGTTGTCATTCCGAGCGAGCGCCTTCGCGAAGCGAGGAATCCGGGCGAGCCGCGCGAAGTCGCGCGTTCTATGCGCCAACGAGATCGCGCGTTTGGCTCGCATCCTTACGAAGTGACCACCACCTCGGTCCGGCTTTCCGAGCCGTGTATGATTCCGCTATGAACGCTTCCGCCGATGTCACCGCTTTTATTCTGGCTGGCGGTAAAAGCACACGCATGGGGCGGGACAAGGCATTCCTGGATTACCACGGTCAGACTTTACTGGCGCGGGCTCTTGCTCTGGCTCGCCCAGTCGCTGCCGACGTGCGCATTGTTGGAAGCCGCGATAAGTTTGCGGCCTTCGCCGTGGTGGTGGAAGACATCTTTCCAGGTTGCGGCCCTCTGGGTGGTATTCATGCTGCACTGAAATCTGCATCGACCGAGCTCAGCCTGATATTGGCTGTCGATACGCCTTTTCTGACTCCTGCATTTTTGCGGTATTTAATCAATCAGGCGCGGGGAGCGCCCGAAGCCGCGGTGACTGTTCCGCGTGTCGCCGGCGGCTGGCAGCCGCTTTGCGCGGTCTATCGGGGGGAATTTGCCGTTGCTGCAGAGAAAGCTTTGCGGGCCGGCCGATATAGAATCGATTCGCTGTTCGATTTAGCTCGAACGCGAGTAATAGATTCGATGGAACTGGAGCAGGCTGGATTTTCCGAATCCCTCTTTCGGAATCTGAATACAACTGAGGATTTGGAAGCGTTGAAACCAGGCAGTTGACCGCCGATCTATTAGCTCTCGAAACATGAGCCTCGACACCCAATCGCCATCCGATTCGCCGCAGCGTCCTTACATCGAGTTCCGCGATGTCTCAAAATCTTTCGGCGACAATCATGTTCTCGATCACGTCAGCTTTAACGTGATGTCGGGGGAGACGGTTTGCATCCTGGGCCGCAGCGGGGTAGGCAAATCGGTCTCGTTGCAACTCCTCATGGGGTTTCTCAGGGCCGATTCGGGCCGCGTCATCGTGGCCGGCGAAGACATCACCGATTTCTCCGAAGAGCAGTTAGAACTCGTTCGCAAGAAAGTTACTATGGTCTTCCAGAACGGAGCGCTCTTCGATTCGCTTACCGTCGGCGAAAATGTCGCCTTCCCACTGCGCGAAACCGGCAACCTGACGGAAGAGCAAATCTACGAAATTGTCGACGGCCTGCTGAAGATGGTGGGGGTGCAGGAGATGCGCGACCTGCTGCCCTCGGACCTCTCAACCGGCATGAAGCGCTCGGTGGCGATTGCGCGCGCCCTGGCGGCGAGGCCGGAATGCATCCTCTACGACGAGCCCACGACCATGGTCGATCCTTTGATGGCACAGCTTTTGGGCGATCTGATCAAGCGACTGAAGATTCAGCTGCACCTCACCAGCATCGTAGTGACCCACGACATGCGGCTGGCGAAAAAGCTGGCTGACCGCGTCGTCTTCCTGCATGAAGCCAAGGCGATTTTCCTTGGGACTGCCGAAGAAATGGAAAAATCACAAGAGCCGATCGTACAGGAATTCTTGCAACTGGACGAGTTGCAGCTCGGATATAAGAGTTGATTCTCACCGATTACTGGGGGGCTCACGAGTGACGCGCTGCCCCGCCCCGGACTCGGGTTGTGGTGAGTCTTCCCATTGGGAATATCCACTGCAAGCCAGCATGGGAAGCTGCGGATATTTCGCAAAGCGCGGATTGGAAAAGGAGAGCTGGCACTGGATGAACACCGAGCCTTTATCCGAAGTGATACGGCGCGCATGAAGACAGTCCGAGCAAAGGCCAGCCGGATTTTCGTGAAGGGGAGTCATTCGCGAAAAACCCAACGGAATTCTATTCGTGCCTGCCGTCATGAAGCTCTGCGCTATTGTGCCGCAACCTGAAAAAATAACAAGCCCTGCACGGTGCTTGCGTCGTCGATTAGGCGGTCGAACGTAAGGGCGCGGCGCGAATCGGAATAGCGAACATCTTGCAGCAGGAACTTGTGCACGGCATAGGCGACCGAGTTAGTGGAATAGTCAACGCTCTCGACGTAGGTCACGCCGCAGACCACGTACAAATGAGAATTCCACTCCATCAGTGGCGGGTGTTGGTTCTGAATCATGGCGATGAGATTGCCGGCATTCACGTCGTTGGGGGCCAAATATTCCGCCGTAACCTTGATCGGGCGGCCATCGCTTAGAAGATGGCGGCCTTGCAGTTTGGCGGCAATATCCTTCAAGGATTTCGGGTTGGCCGACTGAACGCTGTCTTCCAGAGCGGAATTCTTGCCGCAGCATATGTCCTTGTCGTTGAAAACGATCTCCAGCGATGTGGCCAGCACATCGGATGCGTG
>JASIKQ010000077.1 GCA_030049565.1 Candidatus Sulfotelmatobacter sp. | reverse complement strand
GATTAGGCCCGAGCAGCTAAGGGTCGACAGGCCAAAGCCGGTGCGGAAAGCGTTGAGGTCAGCTGCGTAGACATCAGTTTGGCCCACAATGACCATTGACTGGCCGGTTCCGTCGTAGCCGGCGTTGTAGAGCGACTGAATGTCGTAGATGGTTGCGATGTCGCCCGGGGCAAGGAAATCGGGGATCTGAAACGAGTTATCGTAGTAATTGGGGCGCACCAAGCCCTTCTTTTTTCGCACATTATATGGCTGCAAACGAAAATCATTGAGCCCGCGGAAACCAACAGCAATTCCCGACAATGCGGCCGGGACCGATGGCTCGGTCGCATTGGCGTAATGCAGACTGCCCTTCACATTGTAGCGATGAATCTCCGTATTGAAGGCGTTCTCGATTTGTACGGCGGTCCCACCGAAGACCAGCCAATTTCGGCCGCGCGCGACCTGCAACACGGTCAGACCCTGTGACTGCAACCAAGCGGAGATTTTCTTTATATCGCCGGTGCTCAAGCCAAAACGATCGGCGTACTGTTCGGGCGTAAGCCACTTGTGAAAGTTGGCAGAGTTCCGATCCTGTTGTTGCGCAAGGAGCGTGTTAAGGGCTGATTGCTGCGCTGGGGTAGGCAAAGTGAGAAGAGTGACTTCGGGCAACTCAAAGTCGCCCGAAACCTGACCTAGATCGTATTGAGGTTGAGCGTTGTGATGAATCTGCCCTTTTAGCACAACCATCTGGCTGGAATCGATCGGCCCGCTAATACGGTCCGCCTGGGCGGCAAAACATACGCTTGAGGCGAGCAGGGGCAGAAGCAATTTACAGCAGCGCGTCATAAACTGCATTTTTGAGAACGCTCCATTTGCAGGGTGGGGTTGTGGGTTTACTTAAGCTTATACGGCTTTCCTGCAATGGGATCAAGTATTGCAGGAAGAAGGTTGTATGCTCCCAACGATATTACAAAGCATTACAAACCCAGGCCGGAGGAATTAGTCGCGCCCGAAAACGAAGGTCACATGCCCAGCAGGTTGGGATGAAGCTTGGAGTATCCCCGCTCTTGCGCCCAAAGATCGAGCGGAATGGAGGCAAGTTCGTCGACCAGTGGGTCGGCGAGGCCATTTTTTGTGAGATCGATGGACTTAAGGTAGGCGTGGCAGCCGTCGCAGGACTCCACGCGAATGTGCGGCATCTCGGCAGCGGTGTACACGGGAAGTTTGACCGGATCTTCTTCCCCGCACCCCGGACAGACGATGCGCCGGAACGACCATTCTGTCAGACAGAACGCACATAACAGATTGCGCTGCCCGCCATCCCCTTGCTGCCGCAGGACGCCCATTCCCGGTTTGCGGCTACACCAAGGGCAGACCGAACCGGTATAGCACTCAAGGTGCATCTCGGAGCTGTCGCGCCCGAATTCGGCGAATGGTTGCAGGTAAGCGAAGGCAAGAAATTCCTGGGGATTTGAGGGCGGCTCGCTGGCGGCGGACCAGACGGCCTCCAGGAGATCAGACCGGCTCGTGTCTGAAACTTGCGTCAAGTTTTCTGCGATGTGTGCCAGAGGTTCCGGCCCGTGTTTTGCCACGAGATCAAGAAATAGCGGAAACCGGGCGGCACGCTCGGGATTTCGCTGGTAGAGTTCCTCCTGAAATCGAGCCACGTGGATGTAGAACCCGAGAATCTGGCTGGCGAAGGCGTGGTGAGCAGCCAGATTCTCGGCTCGCCGAATGCGCTGTTGCCACGGAGTCTTAGACACGGGGCGATTATCAATCTTCGCGCCTTTGCAGGCAACAACCCCTCAAAAGTTGAGCCACTGATTCCAAACCATTGACTCCGGCTTCCCACCGGGACTATAGTTCTCAGAACATTGGGTTCAGTTCGGCCGGGTTCGCAGTAGCCGAAAAGTCGCAGAGTAAAAAGTTGCTGATCCAGTAGTTGGAGGATGCAATGGAACTCTCCCGCAGAACCTTCATCAAAGGCGCCATCGCTGGCGGAGCCGGTTTTTCCCTCCTCGGGTTCGATCTCACACCCGCCGTCGCGCAAATGAGAGAGCTGAAAATCGCGCGCGCCACCGAGACGCGATCGACTTGTCCTTATTGCGCGGTAAGCTGCGGTGTCCTTATTTATACGATTGGCGACAAGGCCAAGAACGTGACTCCGCAAGTGGTGCACGTCGAGGGTGACCCCGATCACCCGATCAATCGCGGAACTTTGTGCCCAAAAGGTGCTTCGCTCGAGCAGGACATCATGAATCCACGCCGCCTGCTCAAGCCGGAGGTGCGCCGCCCCGGCTCCGATCACTTCGAAGAAATCTCCTGGAACCAGGCGATCGACGAAATCGGCCAATGGATCAAGAAAACTCGCGACGAAACCTTTATTGAGAAAGACGCGCAGGGACGCACCGTCAACCGCTGCGAAAGCCTGGCCTTTATCGGCGGCTGCACCGACACCAACGAATTCAATTACCTGGTTGTAAAAACTATGAGGAGCATGGGCCTGACTTACATCGAAAATCAGGCCCGGGTTTGACACGGCCCCACGGTCTCAAGTTTGGGACCAACATTTGGACGCGGGGCCATGACCAATGGCTGGACCGACATCAAGAACACCGATATGGTGTTGGTGATGGGCGGCAATCCGGCCGAAAACCATCCTTGCGGCTTCAAGTGGGTCATCGAAGCCAAGCGCAATCGCAACGCGAAGTTGATCGTGGTCGATCCGCGCTTCACGCGCACGGCCGCGACTTCCGACTTGTTCTGCCAGATTCGCGCCGGGGCCGACATCGCGTTCTTGGGCGGCATGATCAACTATGCGCTGCAGAACAATCGCATCGCGCACGATTATCTCGTTAACTACACCAACGCTGCCTTCATCGTGAAGGAAGGTTTCAAGCTGCCGGAAGACGGCTTGTATTCCGGCTTCGATCCGCAAACCCAAACTTACGACCGGTCTACGTGGACCTACGAGGAAGGGAATGACTCGGGTGGGGTTGTAACCGGCCACCCCACCACGTCTGCCACTCCGCTGCCGCCGGGCGCGCCGAAGCCATTACCGCCGCTGCCGGGAAAAGTTGCCTACGATCTCACGCTTCAGCATCCGCGCTGCGTGTATCAACTGCTCAAGCAGCAGTATGCGCGCTACACGCCGGAGATGGTCGAGCGCATTACCGGCATTCCCAAGGATCAGTTCCTGAAAGCGGCTGACCTGTACACCTCCGTCCGCAAAGACGGCGACATGAAAAAGGTGGCGACCATCCTCTACGCCGTGGGATGGACCCAGCACAGCTACGGCACGCAGATCATTCGCACCGCCGCCATGTTGCAGTTGCTGCTCGGCAACGTAGGACGCGCTGGCGGCGGGGTCAACGCCTTGCGCGGCCACTCTAACATTCAGGGCGCAACCGATATGGGCGGAGTCTTCGACATCTGGCCGGGCTACCTCAAAGTGCCGAACCCAACCGACACAGACCTCGCCACCTATCTGAAACGCATTACGCCGACAGTCTCGAAACCTGATCCGTGGGAGTCGTTCAATTATTGGTCAAACACACCCAAGTTTGCCACCTCGTACTTGAAAGCCATGTACGGCGACGCGGCCACTAAAGAGAACGATTTCTGCTTCAACTGGATGCCCAAGGTCGACCGCAATTATTCCTGGACGCAAATCTGGGACAACATGTATCGCGGCTCGGTGAAAGGCCTGCTCGCCTTTGGCATGAACGGCGTGGCCATCGGACCCGATTCGCAGAAAAATATCGAAGCTCTGAAGAAGGCCGACTTCCTCGTCGTGGGCGAGATTTATCCAGATGAAACCAGCGATTTCTGGCGTTCGCCGGGCGTTAGCGCCGACGAGACGAAGAACATCAAGACCACGGTCTATCGTCTGGCTTGCGCGGGCTTCGCCGAGAAAGACGGCTCGATGACCAACTCGGCGCGCTGGCTGCAATGGAAAAACGCCGCCGTTCCGCCGCCGGGCGACTGCCGTTTGGATCAAGACATCGTGGCGCAGATTTTCCTGAAGGTGCGGGAGCTCTACCAAAAAGAAGGCGGCAAGTTCCCCGACCCGATTCTGAAACTCACTTGGGCATATTCCGATGCCCAGCATCCGCCGCTCGCTGAGTTCCTGAAGGAATTGAATGGGAAGGCGCTCGCCGATCTCACCGATCCCAAGACGCAGGTTACGATCAAAAAAGGCCAGCAATTGCCCGGATTCGCATGGCTGAAAGACGACGGCACCACAGCGTGCGGCAACTGGCTCTATTCCGGCTGCTGGCCAGAAGCCGGCAACCTGACCCAGCGGCGCGGTACCGATGATCCCTCCGGACTTGGCGTTTACCAGAACTGGGCGTGGTCATGGCCGGCGAATCGCCGCGTGATGTACAACCGCGCTTCGTGCGATCCTTCAGGAAAACCCTTCGATCCTTCGCGCAAGCAGGTTTGGTGGAACGAAGCTGCGCAGGCGTGGGTGGGAATCGACGTTCCCGACTTTAAGCCGGATTCCAATCCCAAAGACCATATGGGCCCGTTCATCATGAACCCCGAAGGCGTGGCGAGAATTTTTGCCCCGCTCGCCGCGTTCGCCGATGGACCGTTCCCTGAGCACTACGAGCCGATTGAAAGTCCGGTGACGAATGCGTTTCACCCCAATCAGTCGAACAATCCGGTTGTGAAGAAGATGAAGACGGCCGCCGACAAATACGCCGGTCCCAGTGATGGCTACAACATCATTTGCACGACCTATCGGCTCACTGAGCACTATCACTACTGGACCAAGAATAATCCGATGAACGTGCAGTTGATTCCCGAACCGTTCATCGAAGTGCCGGTCGAGTTGGCGCAGGAGTTGGGAATCAAGGGCAACGACAAGATTAAAGTCACGAGCATTCGCAGCTACTACATCGCCAAGGCGTTCGTGACCAAACGCATTAAGCCGATGATGGTCGACGGCAAAAAGATTTATCAGATTGGCATCCCAATTCACCAGGGATATCGCGGCATTCAGGAAGACGCCGATCGCGACGCGAGGACGATTTTGAACCGGCTGACGCCGACGGTGGTGGACCCGAACGCGTACACTCCCGAGTTCAAAGGATTCCTGGTGAAGGTGGAGAAAGTGTGAAAGGCATTGAGTGATTGGGCGATTGAGCCATCGAGCGATCTGAAAAGCCCGGCGTGAGGTTTTCAAGACGTTTCCATGGCCCAATCACACAATCGCTCAATGACTCAATTGTTATGGCTCAGGCGACGTTGCAGATCGTTAAGATTTCCGGCCATGCCGGCCCTGTGGCTGGCGCGGGCGTGGAGCGTAGCGAACAGCTCTGCAAGCTGATTGACACCACCACCTGTATCGGCTGCAAGGCCTGCGAAGTAGCCTGCCTGGAGTGGAACGGGTACACCTTCACCGAAACATCCTTCGACAACAGCTACCAGACCATGCCCTCAACAGCGTGGAATTACTGGAACCTGATCAAATTCAACGAACATGAGCGCGAAGACGGCACCTTGCAACTGCTGATGCGCAAAGATCAGTGCATGCACTGCTCCGATCCCGGCTGCCTGATGGCCTGCCCTGCGGATGGCGCCATCGTGCAGTACTCCAATGGCATTGTCGATTTTCAGCAGCAGAATTGCATTGGCTGCGGCTACTGCGTGAGCGGGTGCCCCTTCGATATTCCGAAGTTCAATTCCGAGACCAAGAAGATGTTCAAATGCACGCTATGTTCTGACCGCGTCGGTCAGGGATTGGAACCCGCGTGCATTAAGTCTTGCCCCACTGGCTGCCTGCACTTCGGAACAAAAGAAGACATGAGTTTTCTCGCTGAAAGCCGCGCGAAGCAACTGCGCGATCATTTTGGATTCGAGAAAGCGGGCGTTTACGATCCCGCTGGCGTGGGGGGCACGGGTGTCATCTACGTTCTTCACGATGTGACCAATCCCGAGGCCTACGGCGGCCTACCGAAAGATCCACACATTCCCTGGGTTGTGCGTTTCTGGAAAGGCCCAGCCAAATGGATCGGCAACCTTGCCATGCTGTTTGGCGTGATCGGCGTGACGCTTCATTATTTCCGCTACGGGCCGAAAGAGATCCATCCGCCTAGAAATGGCAACGGAGGAAAACCGTGAGTTCGCACGTCATCTCCACGCCAACGACACGCACGACCGGTGAACCCGGGGAGCGCATCCTCCGCTATACGCTGGGCGAGCGTGTGAATCACTGGTTCGCCGCGTTCACATACAGCTACTGTCTCATCACCGGGCTGGCTTTCTGGTCGCCCTACATGTACTGGCTGGCCGCCATTGTCGGCGGGGGACCAACTGCACGCTTCTGGCATCCCTGGCTCGGGCTGGCCTTCACCGCCTCCATGTTTTGGATGTATCAGATGTGGGATCGCGACATGCGCATCACCGAAGCCGACCGGCGCTGGGCGGCGGCGATGAAGTCCTACATCGAGAATGATGACCAGAATCTGCCGCCCGAGGGCCGCTTCAATTACGGCCAGAAATTATTTTTCTGGCTTATGTTCTACGGAATCATCCTGCTGCTGATCTCGGGTATCGGCTTGTGGTTCGTGGAGGGCATTCCCTGGAGCCTGCGCTGGCTGCGATATTTGTCGGTCACGGTACACGTGGTCGCGGCTATGGCCACCATTGGCGGATTCATCATCCATGTCTACATGGGGACGGCCATGGTCCGGGGCGGATTTACCTCGATCATTCGCGGCGAAGTCTCGACCGCATGGGCCAAAACCCATCATCGCCTCTGGTACGAAGAGGTCAGCAAGCGCCAAACTCCGCCCGGTCAAGCCGGCACACGGCGATAAATCACCCGGCCATTGCCCACTTTGAAATTGATAGTGGCCCACTTTGAAAAAGGAAGCGAACCGGACACGCGTTCGGTCGGTTCCGCTCTTTCAGAGCAGGTTCCCCAATAGTGCGCGGCTCGCCCAGATTTCCTTCGCCTTCGCTCAGGACAGGCTCTCGCTTCGCAAAGAACGCTCGCTCGGAATGACTCGCAGGTTGAGCCACCGCCCGCTGTTTGCGTAACTTTACATATCTCTTCTAAGGTTTCCAAGCCACTGGATCGCTTCACGCGGCATCCTAAAGACGAAAGACACCAATCTGGAGTAATCTGGTTGGAACCTCGACCATCCCCCACAATGAATAGCGGTATGCCTCGCGGAATCGCAGGAGACTTAAGCCTCGTGGCTTTGCAGTTCAAATTGTTTCTCGGGTTTGCTCTAGCAGTGCTGGCTTGCGCCTCGCCTAGTCTGGCGCAGACTACCCAA
>JASIKQ010000076.1 GCA_030049565.1 Candidatus Sulfotelmatobacter sp. | reverse complement strand
GACTTCCCCACCAGCGCCATGTTTTTGGGCATCGGTCACGTACCCAATGCACAAATGTTCGAGGGCCAGCTTGATACCGATGCAGAGGGCTATCTCAAGACGCACAATTACGTGCACACGCGTGTCCATGGCGTGTATGCCTGTGGAGATGTGCAGGACCGGCGCTATCGCCAGGCCATCACCGCCGCTGGAACCGGATGCATGGCGGCTATTGAGGTAGAGAAGTTTCTTGAAGAACAGGGCAGGTGAGAGCCGCGTAGCCGTGGAATTGATCTTCCAGCCTTAGCCGCGTCCCTCGATCTCTCACTCTTAAAGCACCAAACTGTGTGATCGTGCTCGTCCAGCCGTCGCCTCCCTTGTGATACAACTTTCTGTGGTCTCAATGCTTAACGATTCATCTGCTGTGCGCGACAACTCTCCAGGTGCGGCATGTTAAGAGCTTTCTTCGTTCATCTTTCTGAAAATCGAAGCTTGCGGAATTTTGCCGAGCAATCCTCCGTCGGGCGGCGGGTCTCCGGACGTTTCGTCGCCGGCACCGATATTTCCGATGCCGTCCGCACTACGCAGGCGGTGAATCGCGGTGGCATGAGCGTCACCATCGATAATCTTGGGGAAAATGTTACTAATCCAGATGAGGCGCGGCACAGCGCTCAACTCTATCACCAGATTATCGACGCCATCACTGCCAACCATCTCGACGCCAACATCAGCCTCAAACTCACCCACATGGGACTCGATGTGGATGAGAACCTGGCTCGAGAGCTTGTGGGCCGACTTGTTTCGAAAGCTGCATCGCTGAGCCCTCCCGGCTTTGTTCGCGTCGACATGGAAGGTTCACCATATACGCAACGCACGCTCGATTTCGTCCGCGAGCTGCACCGCATGCCAGGAAACGGCAATTCAGTCGGGACCGTGATTCAGGCATATTTGCAACGCTCCCAGAAAGACGTTGAACAACTGCTGGCTGAGCGAATTCGAATTCGCCTGTGCAAGGGCGCTTACAAGGAACCAGCAGAGATCGCTTTCACCGCCAAACGTGAGGTCGATGCCAGCTACATCAAACTTATGAAAACTCTAATGAAGAGCGGCATCTACCACGGTCTCGCCACGCATGATGAACATATCATTCGGGAAGCCGAGGCCTTCGCTATGCGCGAAAAGCTTGCGCCTGAAACATTTGAGTTCCAGATGCTTTACGGCATCCGCCGCGATCTGCAGCAGGAACTGGTGCGCAAAGGCTGGCGAGTTCGCATCTATGTTCCATTTGGGACGGAGTGGTATCCCTATTTTATGAGGAGACTGGGCGAGCGGCCTGCGAATGTGTTATTCCTTGCCCGGCATATGCTGCGAGCTTGAAGGGATACTGGCGTTTCAGCGCCACATGAAGTTCGGTGCCGAACTGGCCTCGCCACAGTCTGTGCCTTCGATCATATATGTTCATCAGATTTGGCGTACCCTTTTCCGTTATTCTCCATCGTTCTCTTGCCGCAATACCTTGCGCAATCACCTGCCCAATCCTCGGCGCAATCGCAAGATCAAATCGGCTATAAACCTGCTGCGGGTGCCGAGCAGAAGAAAACTCTGCTGCTGAAGGATTTTCATCCGAAATCGATGCTGCACCCGCCCGAGCATACGATCGACTGCGCCAAGTACTACGTGATTGATGTGCAATGACCTTGTAGTGTGCGCTAGCGTTGCAACTTTATAGACGACCGAATTTTCGTCAGCGTAGAGTTGGTTGCGTCTCTAACTTCTGTCAACACGACTGGGCCGTTCTGGGCAACGTTCTGAAACGCAAATTCTGCGGTTACTTTGGGTCAAGAGCCGCGGACACGTTTACCCCTTGTCCGGTTTCCCCTATCGTGAGGACTCCAGTCCCGGTCGCTCCCCCGGCTTGGGTTCCCTTGGAGTTGAGAAATGGCAACGTATCAGCGCGGGTTTCAGCTCGGCATTCTCCCGGAGCGGCACATCGACCGGCGTGCGCTCGCCACAAGCTACACGTTGATGGTGGTGCTGCTGCTTCTCCTTATCAATGTGGGAGTTATCTTTCCTGACCGTATCGCGCTGAAGCCATACCGCATCACGTCGCTGATCCCGATGCCGGCGCTGCGGCCGGAGCCGGAGCCAGTCAAGGTGCAGCCGGTAATCAAGCCAAGGTTACTTCCCCCCGCGCCGGTGCTTGATCAACCGAAATTGGTGGTGCCCCCTGAAGTTCGCAAGGTGCCCACGCCGGAGCCGGTGGAAGCTCCCAAAGTTGTGGTGAACCAGTTTGCCGCGCCGCAAATAAAAGTGGCCGATGCGGTGCGTCCGAAGCTGCTGCATACCGGAGATTTTTCGGGGAGCTCGGTTGCCCCTACGCTGAAGGCGGCCGTAGATAAGGTGCAAACGGGAGGGTTTGGCGATCCCAATGGATTAAAAGGCACGGGCAAGGAAGCGGCGAAGCTTTACGCCGCACAGACCGGCTCGTTTGATATGCCGGTCGGTCCGGGACAAGGTAATGGTTCAGGCGGCGCAAAAGGAATTAAGGGGACGGTGGCCAGCGCGGATTTCGGCAACGGCATCGCCACGGTCGCCCAAAGTAGCAGCGGAGCTGGAGTTTCCACGGGCGGCTTTGGATCGGAGCAGGTGGTACACAGCGGGCCGAAGATTGCCCAGGCCGATGCCGGACCGGCAACTATTCCTGTAGAGATCACTTATAAGCCGCAGCCGGTTTATACCCAAGAAGCACGCACGCTGAAGCTGGAAGGCGAAGTTCTGCTGGAGGTGATGTTCAGCGCCAACGGCACGCCGCATGTGAACCGCGTGGTGAAAGGTTTGGGGCATGGGCTGGATGAGGCGGCGATTGCGGCGGCTAACAAGATGCGTTTCAAGCCGGCGCTGCGCATGGGGCAGCCGGTAGATTCCACTGCCGTTGTGCATGTGACGTTTCAGCTGGCGTATTAACAACGGTTCTCAGTTTCCGGTTGTTACCTGCCGGATAAGGTTACCGGGGATGGAAACTGGCAATTGAGACCTGACAACTGATTACGGTTTTTCGGAGAGAAAGTCATGCGTACCAGGAAAGCGATGTTTACGGCCGCACTGCTCGTCGCACTGAGCGCTGCTGCGCAGCAACCGCAGTCTCAATCAGCGCCGCGGCCGGATGCTGCTACCCCTGCGCCCGCCCCGGCGTCTGCGACGACATCGTCAGCGACTGCGCCGGCAGCGGCGGTCCCTGCACCCGCGACGCTGCCTCAGCCGGTTACCATGGATCAAGTGGTCGATCGCTTCATCGAGCGCGAACAGGGGCTGATTAAGGCGCTTGCCACTCGAACTCCCGTGGTCGAAACTTATCTGCAAGATCTCACTGCTGACCCGCAACTTGGACCGGTACCTGCGTCCGACCACTACTTCCTTGGCCGCATGGATATGGGCGAGACGGTCGATCGTAAAGATTATCTGAAAGATCAGGAAAAGAGTATGGAAGAGCGCCTGATGGGCGGTTTTAAAAAGCTTTACAAGCTGCAGTACGAGCCCATGGGATTTTCGTGGATGGTGTACGCCGACCGCACCGATTTTGACCGGGCGCATTACGATTTTCACTACATCCGCCGCGAATTCCTGGGCGATGTGCGCTGCCTCGTGTTCGACGTCACGCCCAAGAAGAATTCGGGCAGAGGCCGCTTCCTGGGACGCATCTGGGTGGAAGATCAGGATTTCAACATCGTGCGCTTGAACGGGACGTATGCTCCGGCACCGCGCAACTCTTATTTCTTCCACATGGATAGCTGGCGCTTGAACCTGATTCCGGGTTACTGGGTACCGTCATTTATCTACAGCGAAGAAGGCGATTTCAGCGCGGGTGTGAAAAACAAGATTGCATTTAAGGCACAGACTCGCATTTGGGGCTACGACCTCAAGAAGGACGGCAAAGACGACGAGCTGACGCAGATTCGCGTGGACAGCGTGAAGGACGAGAGTCCGACGGTGCAGGATGCTTCGCCGCTCGAAGCCGAGCGCGAATGGCAGCAGCAGGCGGAAGACAACGTCATCGAGCGCCTCACGCGTGCGGGACTGCTCGCTCCGGAGGGCGACGTCGATAAGATTCTTCAAACTGTGGTCAACAATCTGGAGGTCACCAACAACATCGACCTGCCGCGTCCGGTGCGCACCCGGGTTCTGCTCACGGCTCCGCTGGAGACCTTTAGCGTTGGCAACACGATTGTGATCAGCCGCGGACTCGTCGATGTGCTTCCCGATGAGGCCAGCCTGGCGGCGGTGCTCTCGCATGAGCTGGCGCATATTGTGCTTGGCCACAATCTGGGCAGTAAATATGCCTTCAACGACCGCATGTTGTTCTCTGACGACGCGACTTATTCGAACCTCGGCTTCAAGCACATTCCAGATGAAGAAGTTGCGGCCGATAAGAAAGCCATTGAGCTGCTGAATAACTCTCCTTATGCGCAGAAACTGGATAATGTAGGCCTGTTCCTGAAGGCGCTGCAAGCGCGCGCGCCGCAGCTCAGCGCTCTGCTGACTACGCACCTGGGCAATCCTCTGGCGGATAACGGCAAGGTGGAGCGGCTGAGCGCTCTTGAATCCAAGGGACCGGCGCTGGAGATGAACAAGCTGGATCAGGTCGCGGCCCTGCCGCTGGGTGGACGAATCAAGATCAATCCGTGGGATGACAAGGCCGAAATGGTGAAGGCGGCTCCGGTGGCGATTACTTCGCCGAGGGACAAGATGCCGTTTGAAGTGACCCCGTTCTATCCCCGGCTGGCGCGCTATGCAAGCGCCACGGCTCTAACGGCTACACCTACAACGGCTGCGAATACGCCGTCTGCGAACTAGCGGGGTCTTTCCTATTTCAACGATCTAGCCCCATCAAGTTGCACTACGCGTTGGCCGGGACTCTGGAATTAAATATCCGAAGTAACCCGGCCTTCGTTATTTAGGATAGGATGAGATTCCTAGGCGCACTGCATGTGACCGAAGTCATCTGAATCCTTGCCCCGTTCCGGGTACGATGGTGACTGGGCCGTTCACTTCCAAGCTGGCGCTCAGTGCCTTTCATGAAACTCAACCTCGACCGCATCATCAGCATTGCCACGCTTGTGGCCTTGCTGGTGGCGATTGGTCTGATGTTGCGAAAGTCGTCTCCGGTCATGCCAGCGCCGCAGCCTTCGGCTGGAAATGCGACAGCTGCCCCATCAATCAATCTGCAACCACCCAATCAAGAATGGGAGCAGCCAAGGCCGACCGCGAAGCAAGCTGAGCAAACGCAGCCATCGCCATCGCAAGCCCAGACCGGCCCCGCGCATTTCGCAGGATCTCAGCCTGTCCAGAACTTGCCCGCACAGCAGAGCCCGAAGGCAGAACCGCAGATCAACTCTGCTGAGGTTAGCGCCGCCATCAGCAAAGTGTTGGGCGCTAGCGCAGGGGAAGGGGCGGGGCTATCTCCGGACTCGGAAGTCGGCACGGGAATGCCAAACATCAAAGATCAGAAGGTTACGTATGACGGAGATACCGTCCACGGGCAATTTCTGACAGAAATCGGGGGGAAGGATGTCTGGATCACAATTTCCGGACACATTGGGCAGAAGGATGGATATGCGACGTTCGATCCAACTGAGTTCAAGGTTGGAGATGTAGAGGTCCCCGTATCGCTGGTGAATCCAGCGCTGCAACGGAAGCTGGCTGAGGAACGGGAACGTCTGAAGCTTTCGGACCCGAGTGCGAAATAGATCATTTTCAAGAACCTGGTCTTACACGATTTTCCGCGGCTATTTTCGCTTACCAGCATCGGTGGCTGCGCTCCTACTTCACCCCCAGCTCGTCGTGCTCGTGATAATTGGGGTAAGGCGGCACCGGGTAGTTCGGCAGCGGATGTTCCTTCAACTCCTGCATCACAACGTCTATAGCTTTTTCCAGTTGCGCGTCGTGGCCCTGACGCCAAGCTGCGGGGTCGAGTTCGACATCGATATCCGGCGGAACGCCGTGGTTTTCCACCTCCCACTCGCCTTTCAGGC
>JASIKQ010000075.1 GCA_030049565.1 Candidatus Sulfotelmatobacter sp. | reverse complement strand
ATCGGCGCACGCATCGTCCAGCGCCTTCATCAGCGCCTCGACGAAGTGGTCAACGGAGTGCAGCTTGGCATCACGATTGTCAGCCTCACGCTGGGCTGGATTGGCGAACCCATGGTCGCCGGCCTAGTCGGCAGCCTGCACTTCCTGCAAAAAGTTCCCCACGCAGCGATTTACGCCCACGGCATCGCTATCGCCATCGCCTTCAGCCTGATTACCTATCTGCATGTGCTTCTGGGTGAATTGGTGCCGAAGACGCTCGCCCTGCAGCGCGCCGAACAGATTGCCTTGGCCGTGGCCGCCCCGATGGAGGCGTTTCTCACCGTGACGCGCCCGATCCTCTTCTTCATGCGCCGTTCCGGCGGAATTGTACTAAAGGCTTTTGGCGCGCGCGAAACCCGCCGCGGTGGGGCGGTTCATTCCCCCGACGAACTTAAACTAATCGTTACCGCCAGCCGCCAGTTCGGGCAGATTCCCGCATCGCAGGAAGAAATGATTCACAACGCCATTGAACTCGAGAACATCACGGTTCGCGAAGTGATGGTCGCGCGACCGGACATTTTTTCTCTGCCCTCTGACCTCACACTCGATGACGCCCTGAATCGGGTGGTCGAAGGTCAGCATTCGCGCATTCCTGTGTACGATCCGCAACGCGGCCCCGAGCATATTGTCGGCGTTCTTTATTACAAAGAACTGGTTCGCTGGGTGCGCCTGCGGCTGATGAATCCTGGCCAGCCGGTGGCTTCGCGCATCGCTCGCACGCAAATTGGCCAAATCATGCACGACGTTCTGGTTGTCCCGGAGACGAAAGCTCTGTCCGAACTGCTGGACGAATTCAAGGAGCGCCGCCGCCAGCTCGCGGTGGTTGTCGATGAGTTCGGTTCGACGGCCGGAGTGATTACGGTCGAGGATATTCTGGAGCAGCTGATCGGCGACATCGAAGACGAATTTGACGTTTCGGTTCCCGAGCCGGCGGCGCTGGAAGATCAATCGGTTCAAGTGCTCGAGGGCTCGGTCAACATTCGCGATCTCGAGACGCAGTACGGGCTGCTCCTGCCCCGTGACGCCGGATTTGAAACCCTCGCCGGATTCGTGCTGGCGCGGCTGCAACGCATTCCCTACCTCGACGAGTCGTTTGAATTCGAAGGACGGCGCTACACGGTCGAAGAAATGGAAGGGCACCGGATTGCGAGAGTGAAAATCGAGAAGCTGGACAAGGTCGAACGCAAAGCCGAGCCCGCGAAGCAAGCGGGGGATTGAAATTGCTCGTTTCGGGCTTCAGCATTCGGACTTTGGCTTAGTCAGAGCTTTCGAATCTGGAGTGCACGCGGCGACTAACACCTTCCGCCGGCATCGTCTAGAATGGCGATTCCTAGCGAAAAGCTGAAGCCGAACCGCCGAAGCCCGAATGCCCCGTGCCCTGCTCCAACGCGTGCTCTACACGCTGCCTGTAATCTGGCTTGTTGTTTCTCTCGTCTTCCTGCTCATTCATCTCGTGCCTGGAGATCCCATCCAGCAGATGCTCGGTGAAGGCGCACTGCCGACTGACATTGCCGCCGTGCGCCACGCGTACGGACTCGACGCTCCACTCGGCGAGCAATATATCCATTATTGGAAAGGCGTTCTGCATGGCGATCTCGGGCCATCCTTCCGCTACAACCAGAGCGTGACGCGCCTGGTTGCGCAGCGTTACCCTTACACGCTGCAACTCACGCTGGCCTCGCTCTTCGTTGCCATCGTTCTTTCGATTCCTGCTGGCGTTCGCTCGGCCCGCCGCCGCAACCGCTGGGACGATCGCTTGCTGTCGGTCGTTAGCTTGTTCGGCCTGTCGTTCCCGAATTTCGCCCTCGGGCCAATTCTGATTTTGTTGTTCGCCATTAAACTGGGATGGCTACCAGTCTCGGGTGCAGGCTCGTTCCCCAATCTCATCCTCCCCGCGATCACCATGGGCAGCGCGCTAGCCGCGATTCTTACCCGCATGGTGCGCACTTCGATGCTCGAAGAACTCAGCCAGGACTACATCCGCACCGCCCGCGCCAAAGGCCTGCCCGAGGGCACTGTCGTCTATCGCCATGCGCTGCGCAATGCGATGATCCCTATTCTGACCGTTCTCGGCCTGCAATTCGGAGCGCTGCTAGCGGGCGCCATTGTTACCGAGACTATCTTTTCGTGGCCGGGTATTGGCCGCCTCACGATCCAAGCCATTTCCAGCCGCGATTACTATTTGGTGCAGGGCTGCATTCTGGCGATTGGATTGACCTACGTTGCGGTGAATTTTCTGACGGATGTGTTGTACTCGGTGGCGAACCCGAGGATTAGGCAGTAGCACGCAAGCTCGTCCGTGCCTTGATAGTGGCGAATGGGTTTTACGCTGAGAAGAGCCAGGCTTCAGTTGCTAGACATTGACGACACGCGAATAACGTGGTACACGTATTCTACGTGGTCAAGCAATGCATCATGGCTAAACAGAACGTCACAGTGAGCCTTACCCAGGAGACGATTCGCAAGGCCAAAATCCTGGCTGCACGCCGAGGCTCGTCGATCAGCGGCTTGTTAGCCGAGCAGATTGAGCTTCTGGTGGGCGA
>JASIKQ010000074.1 GCA_030049565.1 Candidatus Sulfotelmatobacter sp. | reverse complement strand
GCCGCAGCAGATGATGTTCGGGAACTTGATCTTCCAGGCGGAAGTAATAGAACAGCGCTTCAGAGCGGTCGTGTTGCCCCATCATGATCAGCAGGCCTCCGACGATCAGAATCAAACAGAGCATGTGCGGATGCTTTCTTCTAACATGCTTCTGCTGAATCTCAGCCTTCTAATCGAGTGACTTTTTCAACACCCACGTCCGGATAACGCTCAAAACCCCAAGATAACCATTACCAATTGGCAGTTTCAGCTGCGCGGAAGGGAACCTTTTCACCCGCGTCGCCGTATATTCTTACAGGCTTCTGAAGAAGAAGGTTGGCTATGCTCACATTCCTTCTGTGGTGTATTCTCTTCGTCGTGTGCTGGCCGCTGGCGTTGCTGGCGCTGATCGTGTATCCAATTGTTTGGCTTCTGCTGCTTCCATTTCGCATTGTCGGCGTGGCCGTCCATGGAGTGCTCGAAATTATCTATCTCGCCATTACGCTGCCATTCCGGCTATTGGCCGCGCCCTTTCGCATCTAGTTTGCGCAGAGATAAAGAGTTGCACTTCGCGCGGACGCCCGTCCTCCTGCGCTTTCAAGCTCCGATTTGTGCTAGCTTGAATGGACGGAATTTTCTCCATGAGAAATAAGACCGCTAGCCCCTTGCAACTGCTCATTCGTGTGTCTACTTGCGGCGAGGATGGTCGATGAACCTCATTGGCCCGGGCAACAGCAGGTCTTCAAGTCAAACCTGCGGATTTATAAGCAAGCTTGCACGCCCGCTCCTCGCCATAGTCGCTGCCTCTGCTCTAGCCTATGGACAGGCCTCGGATCAACAGAGCCCGCCCACTCCCTCAAATACCAAACAACAATCAATCGATCTCACCCCGCCGCCGGTGGATCTGAAATCCCTTCCCCGCAATCTTTTCGTCGATCAGAAGAATTTCTGGCTGGCTCCTTTTCACATGCATGAGTCGCAATTGCATTGGGTTGTCCCCGTGGGCTTCGCGACCGCAGCCTTGCTAGCCAGCGACACCGCAATCGAGAAACACGTTCCCAAGAATCCCAATACAGTCTCCCATGCGGCCACGGCTTCAAATGCCGGCCTCGCCGCTCTAGCCGGCGTTGGTGCAAGCATGTATCTATGGGGATATGCCACTCACAACGATGCCCCTCGTGAGACCGGGCTGCTGGCAGGCGAGGCCGGAATCGATGCCCTTCTGGACGCGGAAGCATTCAAATATATTTTTGCCAGAGACCGTCCCTTCACGGGAAATGGCCGCGGGCAATTCTTTCAAGGTGGAGACTCTTTCCCATCTAACCAGGCGGCCATCAGTTGGGCAATAGCCAGCGTGATTGCGCATGAATATCCCGGCATCCTCACCGATGCGCTCGCTTACGGTACAGCGACCGGCGTCGATGCTGCACGCTGGGTGGGACACAAGCACTTCGCCACCGATGTCATTGTTGGCAGCGCATTGGGGTGGTATTTGGGGCGGGAAGTTTTTCGTTCCCACTCGCGGTACAGCAATGCCGAGGTTGCCAAGTGGGGAACATTTCGCTCGGGCGATGAAGATGCTGCACACCAGCCGCGCAATATGGGATCGCCCTATCTGCCTCTCGATAGCTGGATTTACCCGGCCATGGATCGCCTGACGGCCCTGGGACTGATTCACTCCGGCTTCGCCGACATGCGTCCCTGGACGCGCATGGAATGCGCGCGGCAGATCGAAGAGGCCTCTGGCCTCATTGGCGAGGAAGGTGTTCCGGCCGAAGCGGTGCGTCTTTACGATTCTCTGCACACCGAGTTCGCGGGCGAAATCGATTTGCTCAAGGGTGGAACGAATGCCGAAGTGCGCCTGGAATCAGCCTACATGCGCAGCATGGAAATCGCCAGCAAACCTCTCACCGATGGCGATCATTTCGGTCAGACGATCACTAATGATTTCGGGCGCCCTGAAGAGCAGGGGTTCAACAACGTTTCCGGCATATCAGGTTGGGCCGCCTATGGTCCGCTGGCGGTTTATGCCCGCGGCGAATATCAGCATTCTCCCTTCGCTCCAGCCTTGCCGTTGAGCGCTCGCGAGGCCATATCGAATGCCGATTTCACCCAGATTTTTCTGGTCCCGCGTCCGTTTCCTCTTCCACCCGAGACGCCAACTCCTGCCTTCAATGAGGGCCGATTCCTGGACACCTATGTTGCCTTGAACCTTTCCGACTGGCAGCTTTCTTATGGAAATCAAAGTCTGTGGTGGGGACCGTCGCAAGGCGGTCCCTTGATGTTAAGCGACAACGCCCAGCCGCTGCGCATGTTTCGCATCAATCGTGTAGTTCCCTTTACCCTGCCAGGCCTTTTGAAGGCGCTTGGGCCGATGCGCCTGGAAGGCTTCATTGGCCAGTATTCGGGATACCAATTTATCTACACTCCGACGGGATTGGTGGGACAGTACGGCCAGTCGCTGAACCCGCAGCCCATTGTTCATGGGGAAAGAATCAGTTTCAAACCCACGCCCAACCTCGAGATTGGGCTTTCGCGCACTACAGACTACGGAGGGCCTGGATATCCTCTCACCTTGCATTCATTCCTGAGAAGCCTTTTTTCCACCGGCAATACCTTGGCTGGCAATCCCAACAAGCCGGGATCGCGTCGCTCCGGGCTGGATTTCAGCTATCGCATTCCCGGCGTACGCAACGGATTGACTTTTTACGGCGAGGGTCTGGCCGAACACGATGAGGTTACTCCGCTGATCGGTCCCGATGTCGCGGCATGGCTTGCAGGGATTTATATTCCCAGGCTGCCAAGGATTCCGAAACTTGATCTTCGCTTGGAGGGCGGCTACACCGATCCCCCTTATAGCGGCGGCGACGTCGCACATGGCGCATTTTACTGGGACGCAACCTGGATCACAGGCTTTCAGAATGCCCATCATCTGATGGGCAGCTGGATCGGTCGCCAGGGTCAGGGGGCACAGGCCTGGACGACGTATTGGTTCACCCCACGCAATAAACTTCAGTTTGGCTTCAGGCATCAGAAAGTAAGCCAGCAGCTTGTCGATTGCCAATGTGGCGTTGGTAATGGTGGCACATTAGCGGATGCGAACGTTCGCGCCGAATTCTGGCTGGGTTCCAGCGTGGGACTTTCCACCTGGGTGCAGTACGAGCGCTGGCTCTTTCCCGTAATCCAGCCAGGCGCCTCGACCAACGTGACCGCCGCCGTGGGAATTCTCTGGCAGCCGAAACTTTCCTGGCATTCGCAGTCTGGAGCAAACCAGCCTTGAGCACCTCGCAACTGTATTCGCCGCAGGCAGCAAGATGGATAATG
>JASIKQ010000073.1 GCA_030049565.1 Candidatus Sulfotelmatobacter sp. | reverse complement strand
TGCGCCTGCCACTCCTGATCAGGATACTGCCCGTTAGCCGTCTTGAGGAAGAGGCGATAATTGGCGGCCGCATTCTTGAAGTCTTTGAGGTGATCGTATGCGGAAGCGCGCATGAAATACGTGATTGGAATTTCGGGAAGAAATTTCAGCCGCAGATCGAGCGCGCGAATCACCAGCGGATAATCCTGGTTCTCGCCGGCGGCGAATGCGAGATCGCCGTAGGCTTGGGCGAAATCGGGTTTCAACTTCACCACCGTGGTGAATTCTTGCTGCGCTTCCTTGAATTTCTTCTGCCGCAGCAAATCCTGCCCGAGCTCGCGGTGCAGCTCGGGATCATTGGGATGGGCTTGCAACAGCCGCCGCCGCACAGATTCGGCTTTATCGTTTTGTTGCGCGCTACTGTAGAGATCGCCTAATTCACGCAACGCAGTTTCGTCGCCTGGCGCGAGTTGAATGCCCGTCTCCATTTCGGGGATGGCGGCTTTCGGGTTGCCTTCAGCGGCGAGCACTCGTGCCAATTGAATGTGAGCGGGAGCGGAGTCGGGATGCGCGGCCGTCAGCTTGCGAAGATAATCTTCAGCCCCGGCAAAGTTCTGACCCCGCATGTAGAGGTTGGCTAAGCCGATTACTGCGTCGGTGGAGTTTGGGTCGAGCGCCAGCGCTTTCTTGTATTCGCTCTCCGCCTGGGCGTATTTTTTCTTGCCTTCGAAGAGCAGGCCTGCCGAAAGATGGGGCTCGGGTTCTTTCGGCTGAAGGGCCGCTGCATGTTCATAAGCAGCCAGCGCTTCTTCCGGCTTCGATTTCGCGATCACCTGCGCCAGCGACAGCCATGCTCTATATTGGCCTTCTTCCACGTGGCTGGTGGGGTTGAGACGAGTCGCTGCCTGCAAAAAGTGTTCGGCCTCAGTCGAGCCGGTTTTCGCCAGTTGCAGACCTAGATTCAAATTCGATTCGAAAACGTCAGGCTTGGCCTCGACCGATTTGCGATAGGCGGCGATCGAAACATCCAACTTACCGAGAGCATTTTCCACGTAGCCGAGGTCGAACCATGCCACATAGTTCTTCGGATCGCGCTCGACCAATTTGCGCAGAACAGACTCCGCAGAAAGGTAATCCTGCTTGTCGATAGCAGCTTCCGCCTCGGTGAGTTCCGTCGGCTGAGACTCGTCTTCGACTGGAACCCGTATGTGATGACCCGAGTGGCGGGATGAAGAGTCTCCCTGTGATTGCGGCGGTGATGGTGTCGAACTCGCGTCCTGCGCGGCAAAGCAGATGCAAGCCCTGAGCGATAGCGTGCAAGCCAGGACAAATTTACTTGCTGCCATTGGAACGTGAAGCTCCATTGCCCCTGCCCGCTCCGTTGCCATTGAGCACGCGAGCCAGATACTTACCGGTGTAGGATGCCGGCAGCTTGGCAATCGCCTCCGGCGGCCCCACGCCGACAATTTTTCCACCCCGCGCTCCTCCTTCCGGACCCAGATCAATCACCCAGTCAGCGGTCTTGATGACTTCCAGATTGTGCTCGATGACCAGGATAGAGCCGCCGGCATCGATCAAGCGCCGAAATGCCGCCAGCAGCTTGCTGACATCGTCGAAGTGCAATCCGGTGGTCGGCTCGTCGAAAATATAGAGCAGGTGACGCTTGCGGCGCGGCTCGCCGCCGGAAGCCGCGCTCGGTCTGCCGATCTCGCGGGCGGCTGGTTGCAAGTGCGCCGCCAGCTTCATGCGCTGCGCTTCCCCCCCGGAAAGAGTCGTCGCCGATTGCCCCAGGCGCAGATAGCCCAGGCCAACTTCTTCGAGCACGCGTAATTTCTCCGTGATCTTGGGTGCGTCGGCAAAAAACCGGAGCGCCTCTTTCACGGTCAAATTCAGCACTTCATGAATATTTTTGCCGTGATAACGAATCTCGAGCACTTGCAGCTTGTAGCGGGTGCCCTTGCATTCTTCGCAGATCAGTTCCACGTCGGCGAGAAACTGCATTTCTACCGTGACGGTGCCATCGCCCTGGCAAGTCTCGCAGCGCCCGCCGGGAATATTGAAGGAAAAATGCCCGGCGCTGAATCCGCGTTTCTTCGCTTCGGGCAAGGATGCGAACAGATCGCGGATGGCATCGAAGGCCTTGATGTAAGTCACGGGATTCGAGCGCGGCGTGCGCCCGATCGGCGATTGATCGACGAGCACAACTTCGTCGATATACTGATCGCCGGTGAGGCTTTCCCATGACGCTGCACCGCCCGAGTTAATTGGCTGCTTCTTGGCCTCCGCGAGCGCCTGATATAAAACTTGATGCAATAATGTCGACTTACCCGAGCCTGAAACTCCGGTGATCGCGACCAGCATTCCCAGCGGAATGCAAATATCGAGACCTTTGAGATTATTGGCGCGCACGCCTCGGATTCTGATCTGCTGCGAACCCGGCTGGCGGCGAGACGCGGGCACTTGAATTCGCAAATCTTCCGCCAAATAACGCCCGGTCAGGGAAGCGGGATTGTGCACAATCTCTTCGTAAGTTCCCGCGGCCACGAGCTTGCCGCCGTTCTCGCCCGCCCCCGGACCAAGATCGAGAATGCGGTCGGCAGTGCGCATGATATCGGGATCGTGTTCGACTACGAGAATGGTGTTTCCGAGATCGCGCAGGTCACGCAGGATATTAATCAGACGATACGTGTCGCGGGTGTGCAGGCCGATCGAGGGTTCATCAAGCACATACAATGTGCCCACAAGACGCGAACCGAGCGCAGTCGCCAGTTGAATGCGCTGCGCCTCGCCTCCCGATAAAGTCGACGACAGGCGATCGAGCGTGAGATATTCCAGTCCGACATCGTTCAGGAAACGCAGCCGCTCGCGGATTTCCTGAAGCAGCCGGTCGGCAATTTCAGCTTCTGCGCGGCTAAGCTGCACTCCCTGAAAGAACGTAGCTGCGTCTTCCACGGTCATGGAGCACACTTCACAAAGATTTTTTCCATTAATCTTTACCTGCCGGGCTTCCAGGCGCAGCCGCGAACCGTGACATTCGGGACATGTCGCATATCCGCGATAGCGGCTCAGAAATACCCGGATATGCAGCTTATATTTCTTGCGCTCGAGATACTGAAAAAAGCCGCGCACACCCAGGAAAGCTTCGTCGCCATCGAGGATCAGATCTTGCTGGCCTTCGTCGAGCTCTACCCAGGGCACGTCGAGCGGAATTCCATTCTGCTTGGCGAAGCGCTTCATCTCGTGGAACAACGGCCGGTACTTTGGCTTGTTCCACGGATCGATCGCGCCCTCGCCGAGCGATTTCATAGGATCAGGAATGACCAGATTGAGATCGAAATCGATGGTGTTGCCGAATCCCTGGCACTTCGGACACGCTCCATAGGGATTGTTAAATGAGAACAGGCGCGGCTCGGGCTCCTGGTAGAGGAGATTGCACTGCTTGCATTCGAAACGTTGTGCGAAACGGAACTGGCGCGGCGGCTGGTCGCCCTGCGGAGGCAGATCGAAGATTACTTCTCCCGATTCACGATAAGCAGTCTCTATGGCATCGACAAGGCGCGAACGTGACTCTGCGGAGATCGTCAGCCGGTCGACCAGCATGAAGACCGGCTGATCGAAATGAATGTCGAGCAACGATTCAGGGGTCGAGAACTCAAAGACCTGGCCTGATTGATAGAGCCGATTGAAGCCAGCCTTGCGAAGGTCGAACAAGCGAGTTTT
>JASIKQ010000072.1 GCA_030049565.1 Candidatus Sulfotelmatobacter sp. | reverse complement strand
CAACTGCCGCGCTGAATGAAGATGTTGGCTCTAAATCGCGCCAAGCCAGCTAAACCGTAAGAAATGTCGCACGAACCCTGCTCGCGCAAGCTTGCAACCGCCTGCTTGTTGTCGCCAATCAGATCGGCCGCAATCTGCCGCGTGTCATCGGGAGTAAGTCCAGCCAATCCCTCAATCTGCACCGGAATGAGCTGCCCATAAACCTGCACCTGTGGAGGCCTGCCGGGAGAAAAAATCAGGTCGCTGACCTTCTCATGCGCACGCAGCATCGCGCTCAGTAACGCAGAAGTAGCCACCTTACCGCCACTGGAAGCAGTATCCAGAGCCACTGTAATGGGAGCGATGCCCGAAGCTGCCATCACTAAACTTTAGCGCGCGGCAGCGACAAGCGTAAGGGCGCTTAGGACAATAGCCCTTAGTAACATGGAAGGAGCAAATGGAAACACCAAAGCAGAATACGAGCGTTTCTCGCGGCCCGAATCGTACCAGCCGATGATTACTTGGTCTTCTTTTTTGTGCCGTAGCTGGTTTGCACCGTAGAGCCAAGCGAGGCCAGCAAGTCTTTCGCATTCTGGGCGTTTGGGCCGGTGGGCGCGAGTTCCAGGTATTTCTGGAAAGCCTCGACAGTTCCGGGGGCCGGAATGGTCTTGTCCCCCTGGAGCGTCGCCTTGCCCATGAGGTTCACCCCTTTTTGATAGTAAGCCTCTGCCTTTGTAGGATCGGCCGCAATGCACTTATCAAACGCGGCGTTAGCCTCCTCGACTTTGCCGGCGTTGGTCAAAACCGCACCTTCATTGAAGTAATATCCTGCCGCCCCTTCGGGGTTCTCTTGCGCCGCCTGGTTATACGCTTTGATCGCATCGTCGATCTTTCCCGCTCTCGCCGCCGCATCCCCCAGATTGTTGTAGTAGCCGGCCAGGCGCTTAACATCGTCGGGATTTTTCTTGGCATCGGTTTCGAAAGCCTTCTGCCGGATATCGATGGCCTTCTGGTAATCGGCAACGGCTTCGTCCAGACGCCTCTGCTTTTCCGCACGATCGGCTTGCTTCATCGCCGAGCCGCGATAGGCATCCGCCAGCAGCGCCCACAGCACATCCCGCGTGGCATCTAGCTGCGTCGCTTCGTTCATGGTGCTGATCGCAGTATCGAAATCGCCGGCCTTCATGGCCGTATTGGCCGCCACGATTTTTTCGTTGAGAACTTTAATGTTGGCATTTTCTTTCTTTATTTTTTCATTCGACTCCTGCTGCTGCTTGGCCTGTTCCGGGGTCATACCCTGGCCCTGAGCCTGTTTCTCCTGCTCTTTCTTCAAATCGAAATCAAGCGGCGGGTTCTCCTCAGCGGCAACCTGATATTTGTTGAAGTAAAAGAGTTCCTTATTGGCTTTAAGATCGTCCGCATTCTGGTAGAGGCTGACCCGATAGTTGCCGGCTGCGATTCCCAAAGAAAAATACTCCCCCTTCTTGTTGGTCTTGAGGGTATATTTCTGGCCCGTGTCCTGATTGGCATACACCACCACGCCATCGGCAATAGGATTGCCATTCAGATCTTTGCAGACACCTTTTACCGACCCGCTATTCTGGGAAAGAAGTAGAGGCGCATATAGTCCGAACAGTAATAGGACAATTGCGAATTCTGTAAGATGCTTCCTCATGACGGCCTCCGCTGGAAAATTAAACTATGGAATGCTGATCCTGTGCCGCGTACGTAATCGGATCTTGGACTCCCGCCGACGCGAACGCACGCAGCCGCAACACGCAACTATCGCACACTCCGCAAGCTTTGTCCTCGCGGCTGTAGCATGACCAAGTTAAATCGAAGGGAGCGCCCAATTCAAGGCCCCGCCGAACAATTTCGGCCTTGCGCATGCCGATCAGCGGCGTGACGATTTCAATCTCGCCTTCTTTCGTCCCTGCTTTGATCACGCGATTGAAAGCTTCGTAATATGCCGGACGGCAATCGGGGTAGCCTGAGCTATCCTGCTCCACAGCGCCGATGAAAATCTTCTTCGCTCCCAATACTTCGGCCCAGCTCACCGCCACCGCCAGAAAATGCGCATTGCGGAAGGGCACATACGTCACCGGAATCTGCTGGGTCGACGATACCTCCTGCGATTCCGGCACGGCAATGTTCTCATCAGTCAATGCCGATCCGCCAATGGCGCGCAAGGCCTCGTTGCGCACCACCAGCTTGTCCCGAATATTCAAGTGCCGGCAAATCGCAAGAAACGACTGCCGCTCGCGCTCTTCTGTGCGCTGTCCATAACTGACGTGCAAACCCGCGGTATCGTAGTCGCGCGCGGCCAGCGCTGCACACACGCAGGAATCCATTCCTCCGCTGAGCAATACCACGGCGCGTTGGGACGATTTCGTCATAATCAGTGGATTGTTGATTGAAGGCTGGCGATGGGTTTCTCAATCAGCAATCAGCAATCGACAATCAACAAATCAATAATTTGCTCTACACTCCCTTCACCGCCGGATCCCAAATAAACTTGTGCAATTGCAATCCCAACCGCGCCGGCACACCATCGGCCAGCATCCATTCGGCGAGCTCCTGTGGATCGAGCAGGCAGTGCGAACTGTCGCGCACGCCGCGTGCATCTTTGCGAAAGGCGGGTGAGAACAGCACCGCATTCACGCGCTCCGCCAGATGATGCCGGCAGGTGAAGTCGCGCGCAAATTCATAGTCAGCCCGTCCGCTCAGGACAAACTTGATCTCGTCGGGCGGATGAAGTGCCTCGAGATTCTCAGCGTTAAACGTGCCGAACTCGCCCGAACCCGGACACTTTACATCAACAATCTTGATTACCTCCGCCGGCACGCGCTCCAGCGGACGTTCTCCGCTGGTCTCGAGCAAAACCCGAAAGCCGCCGGCGCTCAGTTGCCGCATGAGCGGGATGAGTTCGCGCTCTTGCAGCATGGGCTCGCCCCCAGTGATCTCCACCAAGCCGCCACCCGGGCTGAGGCGCTTGACTTCCTCCCATACTTCTTCCGCAGTCATTTTGTGGCCGCCCTGAAATGTGTACTCGCTGTCGCACCAGGAGCAGCGCAGATTGCATCCGGTGAGCCGCACGAAGACGCACGGCAGCCCAGCGTACGTCGATTCCCCTTGCAGCGACTTGTAGATTTCCGTGATCTGCATGAAAGCAGTCGCCTTGAGACCGCGCTTGCAGCGGTTTGCCTGTCATTCCGAACGAGCGTTCTTTGCGCAGTGAGGAATCTGGGCGAGCCGCGCGTTGCGTCGCGCTTTTCGCGACGCAATAATGGCGCGTCCGGCTCGCCTCCATATGAACCTGCACCATTACCAGCGACCGCTATTCGCTGTACTTCGCGGTCGTGGAGTCGGTTTCGAACACGGTTACATCTTTCACCCGTACCCGTCCGTTGGTCGCGTTTTTGAGCCGCGCGTTCGACTCGTCATAAAAATATTTGGCGAGATTTTCCGCCGAGGGATTGATCGCCGTGAAGGGCTCGATGTCATTGATCATCTGATGATCCAGCCGCTCGATCACATGCCGCATCACGTCCCGCAGGTCTTTGAAATCGAGCAGCAGCCCGGCCTTGTCGAGCTCCGCCCCGGCCAGCGTAACCCGGATCTTATAATTATGTCCGTGCGGGTTCTCGCACTTTCCCTTGTAATTGCGCAGGTAGTGCCCGGCGGCAAAACTGTCCTCTACCGTGACTTCAAACATGCATCCCTCAGCGGACTAGCGTCAATATGGCCGAAGTTTTATTGTATCGCGCCGTCGCGTCGTTCCGTTTGATGCGAGAATTCTGGCACTGTCCTAACGCAAGCTTAGGACAGTGCCCGAATTCGGGCCAAGCCCCGCGCAGTTGTGCCATCTGCTATAGCGGGTTTCACAATTGCTGTGTGGGATGCCGAATGGCATCCCGGCTTTAGCTGCTTAGGCCGTCAATTAGGCCCTTGCGGATCGCATGATGAAGCCCGAGCTTCCCGAAGCGGGAAACCGCTGCTCCAT
>JASIKQ010000007.1 GCA_030049565.1 Candidatus Sulfotelmatobacter sp. | reverse complement strand
CGCTCGCAGGTTCCCAAAAACAAGTTTTACTCGGTGAACGACGCGACCCGCTGGAACAAGCTCGCGCTGGTGCTGCTGGCGCTGCGGCTGCTCTGGATCATATTTAAGGAAAAGCCGGGAGTGGTGATTTCCACGGGCGCCGCGCCCGGATATTTCGCCATTTTGCTCGGCAGCACGTTTGGAGCAAAAACCATCTGGATCGACAGCATGGCCAACATCGAAGATCTTTCGTTGTCGGGCGCGCGCGTCGGCCGTTACGCGGACCTCTGGCTCACTCAATGGCAGCATCTGGCCAAAAGTGATGGTCCGCATTATGCAGGAGGTGTTTTGTGATTTTCGCCACCGTCGGCTCGCAAGAGCCATTCGACCGCCTTGTTCGGGCTGTTGACGAATGGGCCAGGCAGCATCCCCGTGCGGAGGTATTCGCACAAATCGGGGCTTCGCATTTTCGTCCGAAATTCGTCGAGTACACAAAGTTTCTCGATCCTACGGAGTTCAACCGCGTGATACGGCAAGCCCGTCTCATTGTGGCTCACGCCGGCATGGGATCGATCATTTCGGCGCTCGAACTCGGCAAGCCGATCGTGGTTATGCCGCGCCGCGGAGCGTTGCGCGAAACCCGCAACGATCACCAGGTAGCGACTGCCGAACGCTTTGGCCAGCGCGGCAAAGTGATTGTCGCTGAAGATGAACGCGTTCTTGGCGCAAGGCTTGACTATGCGCTCACGGTGGGCGAAACACCGCGCATCGCGCCCGAGGCTTCGCCACGGCTGATCGCCACCATCCGCGCGTTTGTCGACGGCGAACCTTTTGCTTTGGACGAGAAGGTTCCATCCAGCAAAATAGAAGCCAAGTCCGCGGCCGCGGCTCTGGCAGCGTTTCGCACCAGGAAGGCATAAGCAGGTCATGTGTGGAATCACAGGCCGTTGGGCCTACGGAGGTCGCGACCTCGGCGCATCCGAGTTTCGCGCATTTACAGATAGCCTCTCCCACCGCGGGCCCGACGGACGCGGCATGGAGCACTTCGCCTCCGATGGATTGTGGCTGGGGCATCGCCGACTGGCGATTCTCGACCTGTCTGATCGCGGCCGCCAACCCATGTCTTATGCCGACGGGCGCTACTGGCTCACGTTCAACGGAGAGATCTACAACTTTATCGAGCTGCGCGAAATCCTGCGCCAGCAAGGTCACCGTTTCGTTTCGGAATCGGATAGCGAGGTCATTCTTGCGGCTTACGCGCAGTGGGGCGCTGAGTGCCAGCTTCGCTTTAACGGCATGTGGGCCTTTGCGATTTGGGATGCGCAGAAAAAGCGCCTCTTTCTTTCGCGCGATCGATTTGGCGTCAAGCCACTTTACTATGCGAATATCGATGGCTGCTTCTCGTTCGCCTCTGAGCTGAAAGCGTTTCGCCAGCTTTCCTGGTGCCGTGGCGGCCTCGATGAGCAGGTACTCGCACATACATTGCGCAATGTGGTGGGGCAGGAGTGCATGCCTGATACTCTGCTTCCCGGCGTAAAACGCCTGCCCGCCGGGCATTGCATGACGGTCAAACCTGAGGGCGCGCACATCGAGCAGTGGTGGAAAACGCTGGAGCATCTTCCCGAAACGCCCGAAAGCATTGACGAGCAGGCGCAAAAATTTCGGGACATCTTTCTCGACGCCTGCCGCATTCGCCTGCGCAGCGATGTTGCCATCGCCACCTCGCTTAGTGGAGGTCTCGACTCGAGTTCTGTTGCCTGCGCAGTTTTCGAGCTTGGCCGGCGGGGCGCCGTCGATCATGTGCCCGACGACTGGCAGCGAGCGTTTGTGGCCTGCTTTCCAGGAACCGGGCTTGATGAGCGAAGCTATGCGGAAGAAATCGTCGCCCACACCGGCATGCGTCCGCATTATTCAACGATTAGCGTAGACGCTGCCATCAGCGACATCGAAAAGGTCATCTACGATCTCGAAGACATCTGGTACGTGCCCATGGTTGGCGCATGGTCGATCTACCGCGAGATGCGGCGTTTGGGCATGCGAGTGAGCCTTGATGGCCACGGCGCCGACGAGTTCCTGGGCGGCTACCACTTCTTCGTACAGGCGGCAATTGAAGAGCAGTTCGGTACTACCTTTTGTCTCTCTCGCTATCTCGATTTAAATCGCGTTCGCACCGGACTCGCTGGTGGAACCAAGGTCGGTGGCAGCGGAGAGCTGCTCGCGCACAGCGGGATTGCATCTGATCTTCGAAGTTTTGCCGGGCGTATGACGAGACAAAGCCTGGAACAACTTGGCATTTTCGAGCCTCTGAGAACATTGCGAAATCTTGGAAGATCGTGGATTCAGGAATCCAGTTCTGCCGAGCCGATCTTACCTTATGGCGCGACCGAAGGAAATTTTGACGTTCCACCGCTGCCGCGCTCTCTCGATAGCGGTTCTGCGTTACATAAAAAGCTGTTCGAGTTTTTCCACGTAAACGTGTTGCCCACGTTTCTGCGTTGCATCGACCGCGCCTCCATGGCGCATGGCATCGAAGTGCGCATGCCATTCATGGATTGGCGGCTGGTTACGTTTGGGTTCGCTTTGCCAGACGAGAGCAAACTTGGCCAGGGCTATACGAAATACATTCTGCGTAAGGCGATGCAGGGGCTCATGCCCGACTCCGTCCGCCTGCGCACCAAAAAAGTTCATTTCTCCTCCCCCATCAACGACTGGGCTCGCCAGGGACTGGCGCCATGGCTGCTTGACATTGCGGCCAGCCGATCTTTTCGGGAGGCCTCGGCATGGAACGGCAAGGCCGCCGGCCTTGCCGTTGAAAAAGCTGTAGCCGGACATGCGAGCATCGATCCGGTTTGGCCGGTCCTGAACGCCTATGTTTTACAGCAGCGGTTCAAGACAGAGAAACAAGAAGACCGCAGCGAGATGGTATCTGCGTAAAATCTTATGGCTGAAACTTCTGGAATAGCGGAACAGATTGCGGGCAGTCAGATCTCTGCCAAGACCTCGACGAATTTGTCTGGCCACTTATCGGTGGGATGGACAGCGGGACCGTCCAGCGAGTTGCCTGGAGAAAAGCTAACCGCCAGCAATGCCGATATCGCAGAATTTCGCTCGTATCTGGGGATCAGCAAACAATTCGGGCGGCGCCGTCTTGCCCGCATGCGAAGCGTTGCCGGCCGGCGATTGGCGCTTCCTTTGGCGATCTCTCACGGACTCCGCGGAGTGGCGCGCTACGGCTGCGGCGTGAATAAGCGATACAAAGCGGCTCTGCTCGATCAATTTCGTCAAGTTTGCGCCGCCAATTTTTCCTACCGGATTTTGCCGGAAAACTTCTACCTGTATCAGTTGTATTTACCCGCAAACCGCGGGAAGAGAAACGGGCATTTCGCTTTTTCCGAAATTCTTTCCATGCAGCAACGCCTGATCGACCTGATGGCTTGCGATGATTTCCCCTGGTTGCGCAGTAAGCACCGCTTTGCGGAGCGCTGCCAGCAGGCGGGTCTTCCAACCGTGCCTGTGTTGGCGGAATTCGCGGATGGAAAAATGATCCGCCATTCTTCCGAGAATGGGCTTCCACCGAGTGATCTATTCTCTAAGCCGTCTGAATATTGGTGTGGTATCGGCGCCAATCTTTGGGTTTACAACTCATCTCGAACATATATCAATGCCGTGACCGGAGAGATTTGCGATTCCGAGTCTCTTAGCGCACGACTTTGCGCTGAATCGAAGTCTGGCCGAATCGTGCTTCAAAAGAAGGTTTCGAATCATCCGTCGATGGCGGATACGCTCACCAACGGAGGCCTGGCAACGGTCCGCCTCGTGACATGCCGCACTCCCAGTGGAGGAATCGACCTTCTGCCGCCGGTGCTCCGAATGCCCATTGGGCAGGCGATCGTGGATAACATTGCGCAGGGCGGCCTGGCTGCGCCGATCGACATTGCCAGCGGCAGGATCTGCGGCCCTGCCATGCAGAAGAGCAAGAAAATCGGTGTCGCCTGGTTCGATAAGCATCCCGATACGCAGATCGAATTCGCCAACCTGCAACTGCCGTTTTGGCAACGAGTTCTTGATCTGGGGTGGCAGGCTCACTCCACATTTCCGAGCATGCCATTTGTCGGGTGGGATATTGCGATCCTTCGGGATGGGCCGGTTCTGCTCGAAGGCAACTCCTGGTGGGACGTCGATCTCACTTTCGTACCCCATCGCATTTCCGCAGCCGATACCCAATTCATCCCGTACTATAACCACCACTGGAGGAAGGCGTCCGCCAAGGCGTCATAAATTCTATGCAAACCATGAATATCTCAACTTCGCAAGCTCCCGATATCGAAAACGATACCCGCGCTTTTCTTGCCGACACATTCCTTTATGGGCGCAATGAAGAACTGCACGCCGACACTCCGCTTCTCGACACGGTCATCGACTCCCACGGAGTCGTCGAACTCGTGGTCTTTCTTCAGGATCGCTTTGGCATCATGGTCAAAGATGAGGAAGTAACCACCGACAATCTAAACTCGTTGAACCGGATTGCCGCATTCGTGCATAAGAAAATAAACGAGAAGCGCGAAAATTAATTTCGTCTTGGAGTCGCGTCCTCTTGCTTCGGCGCGTGACCCAAGTTACCTTCGTGGCGTTCCTGTT
>JASIKQ010000071.1 GCA_030049565.1 Candidatus Sulfotelmatobacter sp. | reverse complement strand
CGTTCGGTAAACAGCGGCCGGCCGTAAAATTCTCCCTTACGCAAATCACGATGTCCTAGAAGATACAGGAGCGAGGGCGCGATGTCGGTCACAAAAACAGTTTGATTCGTGTTCTCGTAGGTCTTTTCCGCCAAACGTGGGGGTAGGTGGATGAGCAGCGGCACCCGCATAACCCTCGGCAGCAGCGACTGCCCATGTCCCCATCGTCCGTATTCTCCGAGCCAGTCGCCATGGTCGGCGGTTAGAACCACGATGCTGTTGTCATACTGCCCCTTCCCCTTAAGGCCCGCGATGAACTGGCCGAAGGCCTCGTCCACCTTGCGCAGTTCGTCCGCATAACGGGTATTGAAACCCTTATAGGTGTCGGATTCCACCTTTTCTCCCGATTCCGCGATCTCGTGAAGCGTGATGGGATGCAGATTCTGAGGTTGGGCATAAACAAACAAGGGTCGCGGGTTCGCGGCGCCGGTCTGCTCGAGCATCTCGGGAACCTCATCTCTGAAATCGAGCCCAATATGATTCTCCCGTCTGACATTTATTCGGCCGAGCGCGAGATCGCCCGGCAGCTTTTGCAGCAAGGCATTGAGAATGCTGTCTCGTAAGAGCAAGCGCTGATATCCGTCAGCGGTGGTCAATTGCTCCAGCGCATTCATCGGGGCAAATGGCTCGGGGTAGTTTTTGGAGGGCAGCATCATGCCGGCCCAAATGGCAGGCTCGGAAAGCGCGGTGCCGCTGTAGTTGGTATAGGCGTTTTGAAAAACAACGCTCTCCGCCGCGAAGGATGCGATGTGCGGCGTGAATTGCACGCGAGGGTTGTAAACCGACAAATAGTCACGCCTCATGCAGTCCACGACAATAATGTAGATGTTGGGTTTTACCTCGGTCGATGGCGAGAGAGACCGCACCAGGCCCAGTTTTGCCGGACCCATAGGATCGGCGATCATCGTGTGCTGGCGGATATATGCAAAAAGGCCGGTGGTGTCGTCATCACGCACAGTGGGCCGAAAGATAAGTTGCGCCACTTGAAACGAGGGGTCCATCCCCCAATAAGCGCTGCTCGATTCTGAAATGGACTTCCACCCATCGCTCCCCCAAGTCCGGCTCGTCTGGGCAAGGCCAAGGCAGCAGGCCGCTGCAATCGCGGTGCAAGCCAGAGTTTTCCAGGTCTTCTGCTTGGTCGCTCTGGGCTGCGAGAGGGTACGCCACGCTACCGTGAGAAGGAGAATCCAAACCACGATAGCGCCCAGCCGCTGAAAGAGAAAATTCCAATCTACGCGTTCGATTACGTAGGGGAACGCAAAGGTCGAGAGCAAGGCCAATCCCCCTGCGATCGCAGTCCAGAGGCGAGTTGCCGGGAACGCCTCTGAGACCACTGTCTCTACGCTGTCGGCAACCGCTTCGCCGCTCAGCGCCGCTCGGCGAACGTGCCAACCCGCCAGCATCACGACAAAAGAAATGGGATAGGCCAGAGCCCAAACGTCCGCCCATGCGTTATTGAACGAGAGCGCGGGTGTGACCAGCTTACGCAGCATCAGACTCGCGCAGATCCACAGCATTATCAGAGAGACCGTCAACCTGGAACGGACGCTGGCCTGTGACTTGTCCATCACACCCTGGACGGACGCTAGCAGTCCCGCAAGAAATGCGAACGTGCATGCGTGAAGTAAGACTGTCGCTGCCAGAACTGCCAGGACCGACGCTCGGTGCACCGGCAAATCCTGGTATCGCAAGAAGGCAATGACGAAGTACCAAGCCCCGACTATCGCGCCACAAATGAACGCGGAGCGCAGAGGAAGGGTCTTTTCCAGCGGCCGCCGGGTACACAGCGACGCATTATTGAATACGGCGATGTCATGGATGCCGAAACACAGGAGCGGCAAGGTCAGCACCACACTCCAGGCTATGTTGCGGGAATCCAAAGGCAGGTCGTTGAGCCGATAGACGCGGGTCAACATTCCGATCGACGCGAGTGCCACCAGCAGGCCTTCGACGCACCATCGGTGGCGGCGATGCCGGAAGGCAGGTGTCAAAGTGACCGCGTTGAGCAAGAAAACCACCCAGTATAGCCATGCGTAGTTTTGTATTAACGTCCGAATCCACAAAACATTCGCATTGCGCACGACATTGACGCAGGAAAAGGTAAAACTGGAAAGCAAGAAATAAGTACTGGTTATGACAGTCAGGGCCACGGCGCTGGCGCGTGCAAGCCGAGCCAGTGCAAGCGATTGCGATATGCGCATGGCCACCGAAGTGGTGCGGGCAGCCGCCTGCCCGCTGCCTTGCAGGTGCGAGACCACTCGAACCTGCAACGGCAGAGAATTCCTGGTTTGGCTCGGCAAGAGGGAATTTCCTAAAGTTTGAGAATACTCTTGAAGTTATGTCCTGACAGCATCAATCGCAACGTTACGGTGGTGCCCCGTTGGGAACGAGCCGACCGCATAGCGCCGATTCTAAGTAGATGTGACGGCAGCGTCCAAACGCGGGTGACAGCACATCAATTGGGGAATTATTTTCTTAAGCAGCCATGGAGTTGCATTCCATCGAGATGGAAACCGTAACGCTCTCGGCCGACCCCAACCTCCTGCGTTACCTTCGTGCCAGCAGGTTAGGGTCATCCATTGAGGGCGCAGCCCTCATCCAATATGATCGGGAGCGGATGTTCGCCTAAGACACTATGGCTGAGCCTGTCGTCAATCCAACCAGCCACCTCAGCAAGGCCGCCGGCGCGCCCAACCGTGGGCGCCGAATTCTAATCGCCATCCTCTTCGGTCTGATCTGCCTTCTGGCTTGGGCTGTCCTGCCTTTCGAGATGCCTTACATCGGCACTGGCCTGGTCAGCGCGTTTATCTTTCAGCTTGTGGTTAGACCACGCCGATGGGAGATTATCGGGGTTATCGCCGGAGCTGCGGCTCTCACATTGTTTGACAGATTGGTCACCCATCACGCAACTGACTTACGTACGCAAATCGGCGCCTGTCTCGCATTCCTCGGATTGCTCAGCTTCCTGGTTCTTGGTCTCCGCGCGGTGTGGGCCGAGGGTGACGAGCGTCAGCAACTCAAATCAATTTTGCTTCCCGCCGCCGGTTTCTTTTTCTTCGTTTATTGGACGCAGCACCTTCTGAATCTTAGCGCCGTTCTGTTCCCCAAGACCCTCGACGTTTTCGCTTACTGCTTCGACGCAAGTCTGGGTTTTCAACCCAGCTTCATCGTGGGGCGATGGTTTCAAGATTACGCGGTGGTTGATATGCTCAGTCGCGGCTTCTACTATGGCTTGCCCATCGCCATGGCGCTGGTCTATGGGGCTCATCTCCGCGTGAAGAAAACCACGCCCCTCTTCCTGCTCGAGGTCCTCATGGCCGCCGGTATGTTCGGGTATTTGTTCTATTTAGCCTTCCCCGCGGCTGGCCCAGTTTATCTCGTCGGCCCGCAGTTTCCCGGCCACCCGCTTCCGTTTTCTGACCTGCGCAACCTTGTTCTGCGCGGCCTGGAGCCGCGCAGGGTGCTCATGGGTCCGGCCACGTGCCGCAATGCGATGCCCTCGCTGCATATGGCTTGGGCGCTGCTCATTGCCTTCAATTGCAAGCCATTTCCGCGTTGGGTGCGTGCCCTGGCTTATTTCTTTGTCTTCACGACCGTCTTGGGCACTTTGGGCACAGGCGAGCATTATGTGATTGATCTGGTAGTCGCGCTTCCTTTCGCTGTGGCCATACAAGCGCTCTGTACCCATTCCCTGCCGCTGAAAACTCCCAATCGTCTTATTCCACTCCTGGGGGGAGTAACACTCACGCTGCTCTGGCTGATCCTGCTGCGCTTCGCTACACGCTTCTTCTTCCGCTGGGCCCCCTTCGCACCATGGGCTTTTATCATCGTTTCCACCGCCCTGGCTCTTTTCTGGGCGCAGCAAATCCTCTCCGTAGAGCACAGGTTAGAGCCATCCCTTGAGGACGCGCTCGTCCAATATGATCGGAAGCGGATGTTGGCTTTGACCTAAGAATTTATGACTGAGACTATCGTGAATCCAAGTACC
>JASIKQ010000070.1 GCA_030049565.1 Candidatus Sulfotelmatobacter sp. | reverse complement strand
GTTGTGTGGCAGGGATCGACATCGTTCGGAACTCGCTCCTTGGAATAAATGCTGGGCTGGCGGAAGGCGGGCAGCCACATTTTCCGCACAAAAACCAAAGGCTATTCTACACTCGCACCCTACGAAAGGAAACCTTCCCCCATCGGCACACATCGTAAGAACACTCGCGGAAGTTAAGCGCCGGCATCCGCCAGGGGACTACAATATTCTTGGCGAAGGCATGGGCCACACACGGCGGCCGGCACATCGCCAAAACGAGGTCAACATCATGCGTTCTGGAGATTACGAATCGTCAACAGGCAGCAATATCGGAACGGCTATTACTTTCCTTCTGATCGGGCTGGGCGCGGGAGCGCTTTTGGCATTAGCTGTCGCTCCGAAGACCGGAAAACAGTTTCGCCGAGACCTGAAGCGCGGTTATGAGGATGCGCGCGACACGCTGCAAGATTGGGGTGAGGAAGCCAGAGACCGGGTGCGCAGCGCCAAGGAGCGCGTACGCGATGTCGCCGAGCGCAGCGCCGATTTGGCCGACAACTTGCGCGAAAAAGTCGAACCTCTGCGCAGAGCGGTCAACCGCGGGTAGCCCAGCGGCCTAACGAAATATTGCTCCGAAAAACTGCCCGATCTTTCGCAAGAAACTGCGGTGCTCAGGCTTTGCCTGGGTCTGGGAAGCCGCGGACGGCGCCTGTACCTGCGCTTCGATCCGGAGTGGTTGTGCGGGTTCCACTACGGGTAGCGCAGAAGCCTCTTCGAGAGGAGCCGGTGCTATCGGCTGTTTCTTGCCTTGAAAAACCAGCGGCGCTTCGATATCAACGTGAACATCGTTCGGCTGTGATGGCGGCAGTGGCCGAATCTCGTTGCCGCTCGAAGGCGCCTGCGCGCCGGCATTCTCGGGGTGATCTGCAGAGCCATTACCGCCCCGGTTCTGGTTCGGTCCGGCATCCGGCCCAGATCCGCCCTGCGCCAAAGTAAGATTTGTTCCGGGAGCTAAATCGGGCGTTGGTTTCCCCGCCGTTGTCTCCATTCGACCCATCGGGACCGGCGGTGGGCAGCCGCACTCCGGCGGAATGTCGCCATCGACCTGGTCGATCCGCCCTGAATGAAACATTAATTGCTCGCTGGGTTTTACTTGATAGATACGGTCGCCCATGAGCTCGTAAACAATTGCCGAAGACGTGTTTCCCTTCAACCCCCGCACGCACGTATTGCCATGCGCATCCGCGCTGACCGCATAGTGAAACTCTCCCGGCCCCGCAAACAGGATGCGGAAATCCGGAGTGAGCACGGTATCCGCGGTCTCTTTCAGCGAGTAGTGCGTCTCCATTGAGCCAGTGCTCATGCCGAGCAGCAGGTTCTTGGAGCCTTTTGCGGGTGTAACCGAAACGGTTGTGCCGGGACAAATTCTTACCTCGCCACCTCGCGTCAGCCGCAATACCGCAGTCTCGCTCCCAGCGGTTAGCGACGATCCATCGGCAAAGGCTTTACCTGCTTCTATGAAATCACCCACCCCGTTGGTAACGGGAACGACCGCGCCTGCCGCAACGGACGTTAGGGCCGCAACCTGCGGCACCGAGGTTTTCTGGTTGGCAGTGTTGATATCTTCCGGTTTGTTCAACCGCACCATCAGGCGATTGCCAGCCGCATCCCACGTATAACCGTACGGAACCAGAAGGTCGACGACAATTCTGGTTATGGCTGGTTCTATCTGATACTGCTCGGCTCGGATAGTGAGGATGTTCTCTTTCAGAACCGGAATCCGCTTGCGCGGCAGTCCCATCTGGGCATTGGCGAGGTCGATCACCAGACGCGGCGGCGAATCCAACATCTGTACCGTTGGCACCACCGGGCGTGTGGAATCGACCTCTACGGCGGGAGCGCCCTTTTCATACACGATTTTTACGCCCGTGATGACCGCTTCGGACCCCGCAGCGGGAGGCTTCCGATCTCCCCCGTGTTGTGATGAGGCGGGCGCGGCCAATAGCACTGTCAACAGCGCCGTCCAACCCGAATGCAAGAACAATCGCTGCAATGAGTCCACCTAGATTAAAAAGGTTCGTTACATCGAACCTTACCATTTGTCAGCGAATGAGAGAAGTGGCCAAGCTGAGCGTTGGTGGGTCAGTTTAAATGTCATCCTGAGCAAGCGCTTCTTGCGTAGCGAGGTATCTGGGCGAGCCTCGCGCTACCACGAAGCCTGCCCTTGAGAGAGCGCCAGCGACCGAAGGGTTTTGGTTCGCTTCCTTCTTCGAGTTCAACTTTCTGGCAGGAATTCGTACTCCTCAATGACCGCGGCCACTGCCATTTTGCCGGCATCCGCACCATCCTCCACGCGCACCACCCGACCCTTGCACTGCACGCGAATACTCTCGGTAAGCGTGATCTCAGGTGGAAGAGTCAAGGTGAAGCCGATGGCCGAACCCTGGTCCATAGGTGAATCCAGATAGAGACAAATGCCGCGGGCGCTGACGTCGCGAACTTGAGCAGACTCCTTATAGTTCGCGTCTCCTTTTCGATCGACCGTTGCCGGAATCCGCAGCGCAAAACGTCGGGCAGCCCGCTTTTCCTGGGCTTTTTCCATGCTAACCCCAAGCTAATTGAAGTGGCGTCTAACTTGGCAAAGGATGCCGCTTAAGCGCCCTTTCCGTCAATACCACGCTTGGGCTAATGACTGGCACGTTGGGGTCGGGTGGCTTTGTTCGCTGGTCTCGGCCGGCGCCCACAAGCGACTGCCCAAATCATCCTAGCGACCAAAACCAAGCAGAAAATTCTCCATCAACTTCTTACCGGCGTCGGTCAGAACACTTTCGGGATGAAATTGCACGCCTTCAATTGCGAATTTCTTGTGACGCAGCCCCATGATGGTGCGGGTCCCATCTCTTTCCGCGGTCCACGCGCTCACTTCGAGATCCGGCGGCAAACTTTTTTCTTCAACAATCAGGGAATGGTAGCGGGTTGCCCTCATGGGAGCAGGAAGATCGCGGAAGATAGTTTTTCCGTCATGGGTGATGTCGCTGGTTTTCCCGTGCATGAGGAAGGGAGCGCGAACTACGCGGCCTCCGAAAGCCGCACCGATGGCCTGATGCCCGAGGCAGACCCCAAGGATAGCAACCTTCGCCGCAAAGTGCCGGATCAGATCAATGCTGATACCTGCATCTTGTGGCGTACACGGGCCAGGCGAGATCAGAATGCGTTCCGGTCG
>JASIKQ010000006.1 GCA_030049565.1 Candidatus Sulfotelmatobacter sp. | reverse complement strand
CGCGAGCCGGTCGAACAGTTGCTTTTCGATCCTCCCGGTGTTGTGCGCGTGAGCATCCCGTGGATCGGTTTCGAAAGGCTGCTCGAGTCGGCTTTCGAGCAGATCCGGCTCTACGCACAGGGCGACGTCGCGGTCAGCCTGAGATTGCTGCGCGCCCTGGGCGACGTGGCTTCGAGCACGCCCAATCCCGAATATCTGCGAGCGCTGGCGGAACTTGGTCGACGCGTGGTCGTGGGTTGCGCTGCCCATCTGACGGAGATGGAAATGGGCAGCCTTAGAGTTCGCGAAAGCGCATTGGAATCGTTGGCTGCGACGCCGCCGGAAAAGCTTGCACGAGGATGAGCATCGGAACGGATCCAACGTGAATTGTGCGATTTATAATCCACGTTCCGGCGCAGTCTTGTGAATCCATGAGGAGAGTCTCATGTCCCTTTCAGGTCGCGTGGCCTTCATTACCGGCGCATCGCAGGGCATTGGCCGCGCCTGCGCGCTTAAGTTGGCGCAAAAAGGTGCGGCCGTTGCTGTCGCTGCTCGTAATCGGGAAAAACTCAACGAACTGGTTCGCGAAATCGAAGCCGCCGGCGGCAAAGCCGCAGCCTTCGTACTCGATGTCACCGATGAAGAGCAGGTCAAGTCCACCATCAAGGCCGTCATCGCCCAGTTCGGCAAAATCGATATTCTCGTGAACAACGCCGGCATTACCCGCGACCAGCTCGTCATGCGCATGAAGCGCGCCGACTGGGACGCTGTTCTCACCACCAACCTCACCTCGGCGTATCTCTGCATCCAAAACGTCGCCACCACCATGCTCAAGCAGCGTTACGGCCGCATCATCAACATTACGAGCGTGTTCGGACAGATGGGCCAGGCCGGGCAGGCGAACTATTCGGCATCGAAAGCAGGCCTGATCGGGTTGACCAAGGCGGTCGCCCGCGAGCTGGCGTCGCGCAACATAACTTGTAACGCCGTCGCCCCGGGCTTCATCGAAACAGCCATGACTGAGGTGCTCGGCGAAGATTTCAAGCAGAACGCCGCCAAACAAATTCCGCTCGGACGGGTGGGAACGGTCGAGGACGTGGCGAATGCGGTTGCTTTTCTGGCGTCGGATGAAGCCGCGTACATTACGGGCCACGTGCTGAACGTGAACGGCGGCATGTTCATGGGATAGGCACAGCTCTTTCAACGCCGAGAAACTCCGAGTTCACCGAGAAATAACAGCGCAAATGAAGGCCGATTCTTCCAACTCGGTTCAGCCCAGCAATTCCTCGGCGCTCTCTGCGATCTCGGCGGTGAAAGGGTTTTCGATTTTTCAAGCCGAGTCCCCTGCGCAAATGGCGCAGGCCCGCGAATTATTCATCGAGTACGCGCAGTCGCTTGGCTTCAGCCTTTGCTTCCAGAATTTCGATAAAGAACTCGCCGGGTTGCCGGGCGACTACGCACCACCGCAAGGTCGTCTCCTGCTGGCCGAATATGAAGGCGAGCTCGCGGGTTGCGTCGCGCTTCGTCCCAAAGAAACCGGTATCTGCGAAATGAAGCGTCTTTATCTTCGCCCGCAATTCCGGGGTAAAGGACTCGGACGCATTCTCGCCGAGCGCATCATCGCCGAAGCCCCTGAGATCGGATACCGCCGAATGCGTCTTGACACCGTCGAGCCGGTGATGAAAGATGCGGTTGCGATGTACCGCAAGCTGGGCTTCAAAGAAATTGCTCCATATTGCGCGAACCCGATGGCGGGTGCACTCTACATGGAGCTCGATTTATGAGCAAAGGAAAATGGCTCGCGTTTTCTTAGCCTGGCTATTTGTGGACTTGGCGTGTCTAGCAATCGGGCGTCCCCGGACCTGGCTTTACGCTTTTGGAGTTCGTGGGCTGATCATAGATTTTGTGCTGGGGATCATCGTCCTGGGCCTTTATATCCGAAATGGTGAACGATCATGAAAACACTTTGTGCACTCTGGATCGCCGTTCTTTTTGTTACCTCGGGCTTCGCCGCCGACTCCAAATCCGTTTCCTACAAAAGCGGCGACGAAACCGTGCAGGGCGTGCTCTACACTCCCTCGGGCAAAGGACCGTTCCCCGCGATCATGGTCATTCACGAATGGTGGGGATTGAACGACTGGGTCAAAGAGCAGGCCTCGAAGCTTTCGGATCAGGGCTACGTCACGCTGGCGATCGATCTTTATCGCGGAAAAGTGGCAAGCACTCCTGAGCAGGCGCACGAAATTATGCGTGGCGTGCCCGAAGACCGCGCCAGGCGAGATCTGCAGGCCGCATTCGATTTTCTGCAGTCGCAACCGAATGTCAAGAAAGACCGCATCGGCGCCATCGGATGGTGCATGGGCGGAGGCTATTCGCTCGACGTGGCGCTCGAAGAGCCTACGCTGGCCGCCGACGTGATTAACTACGGCCATCTGGCAACCGACCCTGACGCCCTGAAGAAGATTAATGCGCCAATACTCGGGTTATTTGGCGCTCAGGATCAGGGCATTACTCCCGACGACGTGCATAAGTTCGAAGCGGCCATGAAGCAGCTGGGCAAGAAAATCGATATCAAAATCTACGACGATGCCGGCCACGCCTTTGAGAATCCTAATAATAAGACCGGATACCGTCCCGCTGACGCGGCCGATGCGTGGCAGCGAACAGTAAGTTTCTTCGTCGCAAATTTGAAAAAGTGAGCGACGACGTGCGTCCCAGGCCTCCGTGTGACTACAGAGGTTGTCATTCCGAGCGAAGCGAGGAATCTGGGTTTCACCTGCGAAGCCAAACTCTAGATTCTTCGCTTCGCTTGGAATGACAAATCACGCTGTGCATTTATTGCACAGCGTCTAAGCATCGCTTTCGATGCCGGCAAGCGTCCACGCAAATTGCACCAGTTTTGTCATAGCACCAATTTCCACTTGCCAGAAATTACTGATCTGGTTACTATGGCCCATCCTGCCATGCTCCCCACGATCAACATCGGCGAAACCATTAGAAACTACAGGCTGCAAAAAGGAATGTCCCAGGGCGATATCGAAAAGCGCACTGGGCTGCTGCGCTGTTACCTTTCGCGCGTGGAAAACGGCCACACCATTCCGTCGCTGGATACGCTTTCAAAAATTGCGGGCGCCATGGACATTGCTCTCTCGCAATTTTTTTCCGAGTCCGGCCCAGGCAATGGCTCCAAAGGATTGCCCCAGCTCTCGGAAGATGAAGTGCGTTTCCTGAGCCAGATCCGCCGCTATGCAACTAATCTCAACGACAGCGACCGCAAGCTGGTGCTGGCCATGGTGAAAAAGATGGCGGCGAATGCGAAGTGAAGCTTCTAACCCTCAGCTCTCAGCTATCAGCTAAGACTTTCCTGGTACCTGTCATCCCTCGCGAAGCGAGGGATCACGGTGTTGTCCAATGCCACCACAGAAACACACGCAAGCGCGAACGATTGCTGCGCCGTCTCAAGCTAAAAGCCAACAGCTAAGAGCTGGATTACTTTCGTACCACCCCTTCGGTGACCGCCGGGTACCTCGCCCGCCTTCGTGCCCATCGCTACACTGTTGACTGGAGATCCCTGTGACAGCCGATGAAGAATTGAACGTACTCGAAACCCAGCTTCGCAGGCTGAAGATTGAGTAC
>JASIKQ010000005.1 GCA_030049565.1 Candidatus Sulfotelmatobacter sp. | reverse complement strand
ATTTGAAATCGCGGCAGCAGGGCAACTACTTTTTGATAAGCATCAATAACCGGCGGCGCGATCTCCTCGCCTGCGCGGTTTTGCGACAGAAACTCAAACAGCGAGATGTCGCCAAGATCTTCTTCGAGGTAAGCGCCCTGGTCTAAATCCTCGCCGTAAATTTCCGGCACCGGCAATCCGTGCCGCCGGAAATGCCGCGAGAATTCGAGGAATGCTACGTTTTCTTCGCGCACCCCATACAAGATTCCAATCGCGCTCGCCCGATCATTACTCAATCGAATGATGTTCCGCCCCGACGCACTAAGCTGCCCCTGAAGCGGCTGAATCTTCGTAGCCGGCACACGGAAATGCTGCTGAAAGAGTTTTTGCAGAGTGTCCATTCGGCGCGCAACCCGGCGCAACCTAAAGATAACATCGAAGCCAAAAGCGCCGTAGGCACGCCCGAAAATAGCCCGTCAGTTCACTGCCGGGAGCTCTTGATGACACTACTTGCTAACCATCCGTACCATCCCTATTCTTGATCCAGGATGAACGACCGCCTCTATTACCGCGATTCTTTTCTCTATAATTTCGACGCTGCGGTCAGCGATGTGCTCGAAACCCCGCGCCCGGCGCTAATTCTCGACCGTACCGCCTTCTATCCGACCAGCGGCGGCCAGATTCACGATACCGGTTGGATCACAATCGCCGACCCCGACACGTCCGAAGCCAACTCCCGCCTCCGCGTTACCGAAGTCGTGGAGGCCGAAGACGGCCGCATCGTCCACTACCTCGAAGCTCCGGTGAAAGATGTGCCGCTCAAAGCGGTGCAGCCGGGCAGCCGCGTCCGCGGCGAAATCGATGCCGCCCGCCGCCGCGATCACATGCAGCAGCATTCTGCGCAACATGTTCTCTCGGCTGCCTTCGTGCGCCTGTTTAATATGCCGACGGTCTCTTTCCACATGGGCGATGACTACTGCTCCATCGATCTCGACACGCCCTCGCTCACCAAAAATCAAGTCGAAGCCGCCGAAAAGTTGGCGAACGAAATCATGATCGAAAATCGCCCGGTGGATGTTCGTTATGTCACACGCGACGAAGCTGCGAGCCTTGGGCTGCGCAAACTTCCGCCGGCCGAGCGCGATCTGTTGCGCCTCATCGACATCCGTGACTTTGATCTCACCGCCTGCGGAGGCACGCACGTCAGCCACAGCGGACAAATCGGCGGCATCCTGCTGCGCAAATTCGAGAAGGTTCGCCAGGGATATCGCGTCGAATTCGTCGCCGGCCAGCGCGCCGTCTCGACCGCGCGCAACGATTTCTCCACGCTCACAGAAGCCGCCGCGCTATTTTCGACGCACATCTACGACGTTCCGCAGCAAGCCCGCAAAGCGCTCGAGGAAATCCGCTCGCTGCGCAAGCAACTCGAGCAATCTCAAGACGAACTGGCCGTGGCCCAAGCCGCCACAACGTTGGCCGAAACTCCCGAAAAAAATGGCCGCAAGCTGATCGTGCGCGCGCTCGCAGATCGCGATCTGAACTTCGTCAAGCTGCTGGCGCAGAAACTGACGCGGCAATCTTCCGCAGTGATCGCATTGCTCGCCACCACCTCGCCGCAGCCGGCGCTGGTATTCGCGCAATCCCCCGGCCAGCCCTACGACATGGGTGCGCTGATGAAAGAAACTTTGTCAAAGCTAGGAGGCCGTGGCGGCGGCAGCAAAGACCTGGCCCAAGGCGGCACTCCCAGCCCCGAAGGCCTCCCGGCCGCCCTCGACGAAGCAGCGCATAAGGTTTCAATGGCTTGACGTTAGCCCTTGACAACTCCCCGCTCGCCTCTGGTAAAATTAGCACTCGATGGGCGAGAGTGCTAACACAATTGGCCCAACCCTCTACAAATCATTGCTTTACACCACATTCACCTTCTAACTACTGTGAAAGGAGTTGCAAATATGGCGAAATTCACACCGCTCCACGATCGCATTCTGGTAAGGCGCGTGGAAGAGGCTACCACGACCCGCGGCGGCATCATTATCCCTGACACGGCGAAGGACAAGCCCCAGGAGGGCGAAGTCATTTCCGTGGGTAAGGGCCGCGTCAACGAAGATGGCAAGACCTTCCCTCTGGCTGTAAAAGACGGCGACCGCATTCTGTTCGGCAAGTACGCCGGCACCGAAATCAAGATTGATGGTGAAGACTTCATCATCATGAAAGAAGAGGAAGTTTTGGGCATTCTGAGCGGCGCTGCAACCGGCTCAAAGAAGGAGCTGGCAGGGGCGAAGCGCTAAGCTCTTGACCCCTGAGTGCAGTGCGGGGGTAGAGATCCTTTCGACTGCGGTTGTGCTTCGCTTGGCGAATCACAATCCTCGCTCAGGATGACAAGGTTTTGAGATTTTGGCTAAAGGCTAAAGGCTAAAAGCTAACGGCTAAGAGCTGAAAGCCGATGGCTGACAGCCTTCGAAACATTCCGCAGGCAAACCTGCAAACAGAACTCAGGAGAGGAGAAACATGGCAAAACAAATCGTACACGGCGAGGAGTCACGGCAGGCAATTCTGCGCGGTGTGAATCTTCTGGCCGACGCAGTCAAGGTCACGCTGGGCCCCAAGGGACGCAACGTGGTCA
>JASIKQ010000069.1 GCA_030049565.1 Candidatus Sulfotelmatobacter sp. | reverse complement strand
GGCGAAATGGACTGCGAATACATCGTGGCCGAAGGCGAGCACTCGCAGTTTGAAATCGTGAAACACGCCTCCGCCTGCGGCGCACGCGTGTTCTGCGGCTCCAGCGGCGTCGGCTGGATGTATGCCATGGAAGCGCTCACGGTCACCCCGGCGCTGCGCATCCCCATGATCGCCATGGTCGGCAACCGCGCTCTCGACGATCCCGGCGCCTTCGGCGTCGAGCACAACGATGCCCTGGCCGTCCGCGACCTCGGCTGGCAATTGGTGTGGGTTGACAACGCGCAGGAAGCCCTCGACACGGCGCTGATCGCCTATCGCGTGGCCGAAGACCGGCGTGTGTTTTTGCCGCTGGCCATCAGTTGCGATGGCGCATTTCTGACGCACTCGCAGGCGCTGGTTAATATTCCCACGCAGGAGCAGGTAAACGAGTTCCTCCCCCAATACAATCGCGGCGACCTGCTGCTGCATCCGGATAATCCCATCACCGTCGCCCCACAGGGTAACGAAGATTGGGTAATGGAAATCCGCCGGCAAAACTACGCCGCCATGGAACGCTCGTATGGCGTGATCAAGGAGGTTTACGCCGACTTCGAACGCGTCTTTGGCCGCTCCTATGGCAATCCGTTCTTCGAGGAGTACATGACGGACGATGCCGATGTGGTTCTCATGGGCATGGGGACGCTGTCGATTCCGGTGAAGGTAGCAATCCGGCAAATGCGCAAACAGGGCAAGCGTGTGGGCTTTGTGCGCATGCGCTGGTTCCGTCCTTTTGCCGCGGAACTACTGGCCAAGTCGCTCCAGCGTTTTGCCGCAATCGGCGTGGTCGATCGCGATTACTCGTTCGGCTCCCCCTATCTTGGTGGCGTGCTTTCCGGCGAAGTTCGCCACGCGCTGTATCCGGGAGAAGGAAAAAAGCCGCCGGTGCTGGGCTTCATTTGCGGCCTGGGCGGACGCGAAGTCACCATCCCCGACGTCGAAAGGATGGCCAACGCAGTATACGACGCCGCCGATGGAAAAAAGCAGCCGCTCACGCAATGGATCGGCTTGCGCGAATAGTTTCTGTGCGGGTGTTTCCGCGCGAAGCAGTTTCAAGGTTGTCAGGTTTAAAGATGCTCAGTTTTCAAGGTAGTGTCACTTTTCAAATTGTCATCCCGAGCGAAGCGAGGGATCTAGGTTTTCCGCCGTGCACGAATGACGGGACAACCAGCGAATTTATAGGACATCAGAGAGGAAAATTATGGACACCTACGTACAAGTCGATCCCACCCAGGAGCTCGATCCGTTCAAAGCGGTAAAGAAGATTCCGCTGGAAGAATATTTCACCTCCGGCCACCGCACTTGCCAGGGCTGCGAGTCGGCGCTCGTCATGAAGATGATGGCCAAGGCCGCCGGTCCGCGCACGATCGTGCTCGGCAGCACCGGCTGTATGTACGTCGCCAACACCACGTATTACAGCACTTCGTGGGTGCTGCCGTGGATGCACACCCAGCTCGGCAGCAGCGGTTCAGCCGCACTGGGAGCATCTGCCGCGCTCAAAGCCCTTATGCGCAAAGGAAAGATGAAAAAAGAGCCGATCAACGTAATCGCCTTCTGCGGCGATGGCGGCGGCGCGGACATGGGCGTGGGCGCGATTTCGGCAACCCTCACCCACCCCGACTACAACTGCCTGATCCTGATGTATGACAACGAGTCCTACGCCAATACCGACATCCAGCTCTCCGGCAGCACGCCTTGGGGTGCCAACACCACCTTCAGCACGCCGGGCAAGGTGAAGCGCATCATGCACCGCCGCTGGAAAAAGAACATGGCGGCCATGATGGCGGCCGGGCATCCGACATGCCGCTACGTTGCAACTGTTTGCATGTCATACGGATTGGCGGCCATGAATTCCATCCGTAAAGCCCTGGCCATCGGCGGGCCGACTTTTATTCATTCGCTCGATCCCTGCCCAAAGGGTTGGGATTACGACCCTTACATCTCGCACGAACTCGGCGAACTGGCGGTAAATACCGGCATATGGCCGCTTTATGAAGTGGAAGATGGAGTGCTAAAACTCACCGGCAGGACGCAGCAGATTGCGTCCAAAAAGATTCCGCGGCAGCCGGTACGCGACTACCTGCTGAAGCAGGGACGCTTCGCGCACTTTACCAACGACGACATCGACTATTTCCAGAGTAAGGTCGATGAAATGTGGGAGAAATGGTTGATTCCTGGGGTCATTCCATTTAAGTCCGACATAGAAGCCGATACCGCACCATCGAACTGACCAGGTTATGTGCGACGTACGCCCCAGGAATTTTGCTTCTGAGATAGACCGGCGCACTTCAGCTGTGCGCCGGTAAAGTATTTTGCCGTCATGGAGGTCTGTCTATGGCTGCATCTTCTGCCCCTCTGATTCACCCGTCTCGTATTGTCAATCGCTGGGGACAACTGATCGCCTGCATCTTTGCGATGATGGCAATCGCCAATCTGCAATACGCCTGGACCCTGTTCACCAAACCCATCCAGGCGCATTTGCATACCAGCTTGAAAGATGTGCAGTGGACGATCGCACTATTCATCGGCCTCGAAACCTGGCTGGTTCCCTTTGAAGGATATTTGATCGACCGCATCGGTCCGCGTTTGATGCTGGGCGCGGGCGCCCTTGCCGTCGGCCTGGGATGGATCGGTTCCGGATATGCGGAGAGCCTCACGGCTCTCTATTTCTGGTATGGACTGGCCGGCATCGGTGCCGGCATGGTCTACGGCGGCACCATCGGTAATACCTTGAAGTGGTTCCCCGATCGGCGCGGACTGTGTGTCGGCCTGGTCGCTGGCGCCTTCGGAATCGGCACCGCGGTAACCGTCGCGCCCATCAGTAAGATGATCCACACGTCCGGCTATCAGCACACTTTCATCGTGTGGGGAATCATCCAGGGCTTTGTCGTTCTTGCTGCGGCGTTGTTCCTGGCACGGCCTCCACAGGGATGGTCCCCACCGGGGTGGAAGGAAAAAGAAGCCGCCTTGAAGGCGCGCGTGCAAACCTGTTCGGCAGATTTGACCCCGGTACAAATGTTGTGCCACCCATCCTTCTATGTGCTCTATCTGATGATGACCATGCTCGCTTTCGGTGGCATCGTGGTAACCGTGCAACTCGCCCCCATGGCTGTGTCGTACCACGTGGATAAATTCGTCGTGGCTTTCGGCATGACCGCGCTGGTGCTGGCCATCGAGATCGACCGCATCCTGAACGGACTAACGCGGCCCTTCTGGGGCTGGGTTTCCGATTACATCGGCCGCGAGAACGCCATCTTCATTTCCTT
>JASIKQ010000004.1 GCA_030049565.1 Candidatus Sulfotelmatobacter sp. | reverse complement strand
CAAGCACCTGTTCCACAGTCATCACTTGTCCAAACAGGTTGATTGCACCGGTGGGGCAGACCGACGCACACTCCTCGCCGCACTCGCTGGCCAGATCCCAGTTGACGTGCACGCGGTCATCCGCGCCTTCGATGACGTAAAACGCACCATCCGGGAACGGATGTTTCAAGCACAGACCGCACTCTTTTTTGCCAATGCACTTATCAATCTTGTAAGCGATTTCCGGCTTAGGAGCGATGCTCTCCGGATTACTGCACCACTTGCACCGCAGGGAACACCTCTTCAGAAAAACTGTTGTGCGGATTCCGGGGCCATCATGAGTGCAAAAGTGCTGGATGTTCAGAACGATCCCTGTCGGAGCTTGTACGACACCTGTCATGTCTCAACCTCAGTCTCCAAGAGATACCCCGAGCGATCGTGCAATCTGCACAAACTCGCTGCTCGCGGGCACCCGACGCACCTTATTGACGACTTCGGCGAAAGGCACGAACTTCAGATCGGGCGGTTGAAAAACAACCATCCCTCCACTTTGGTGGTTATTCAGAGCCCGCACTGCGCCAGCGCCGTAACCAAGGCCCAACTGGCGATCTACAGCGGTCGGCGCCCCACCTTTAATTAACTGACCTATGACTAGCGGATAAGTCTCGTGGTCGGTCAGCCGCTGAAGGTTACGAGCTACCGTCTCCGAGACGTGGCCGGATCGTTCTATTACGTGCGCGCTATCTGGATCAGTAGCTCCTGGGGAGAGAGCGGCTTTGACAGGATCAGGCGGTAACGAAGTTGCCGTAGCTGTATGATCGTTCACAGGCGTGGCACCCTCGGCTACGACCACCAACGCGAAGTTTCGCCCCAACTTTAAATTTGCCCGCAATCTGGCTGCGACCTTATTCAGATCGTAAGGAATTTCTGGAATCAGCACAGCATCGGCGCACACCGCCATACCAGCCTGTAATGCGAGCCATCCGGCATGCTCTCCCAGGACCTCGACTACTCCGATCTTCCGCGCATCTCTGGCAGCCTGACGGGCCCGGCCAAGTATTTCGGTTGCGAAGCTGAGGGCGGAGTTGAATCCGAACGAAAGTGCCGTCGCTGCCATATCGTTTTCGACCGACTTCGGGACGGCAACTGTCTTCAGTCCCTTGCGACTCAACTTTAAGAGGACGCCGAGCGCTCTGGAGCCAACGACTGAAATCAACGCATCAATCTTTCGGTCGCGTAGGGTTTGAAGGAGCGCGTCGGACCTGTCGACCTCCTCGACCTGGTTCTCCTCATTGATTGTTCTAACGTGGAATGGATCACTTCGCGTCCCGCTGCCCAGGACGGCGCACGCGGCATCCGCGAGGTCCTCGATGACTTCGCGCGTGAGCTTCACTACACCACCATCGGGATACCGGTCGGGGAACAGCAACCCGTCAAAGCCATCGCGGATGCCGACGACCTCCCAATTCAGTTCGTTGGCTGCAAGTACCGCTCCAGCAGCTACGGCATTGATCCCGGCCACATATCCGCCACCGACGTTGATACCGATGCGCAGGATAGACGTTGTCATGACAAACTCCGCGTGTTTGCAGTTCTCCAAGCTTCAAATCTCACGGTTCGGTCCATTGCTAGGCGGCGTGGGCCTCCTTTGTCTTTGCCAACAGCTCATCTGCCGCATCCAGATGCTCCCATGTGAACTCGGGGCGACCGAAGTGCCCATAAACTGCGGTGTTCCGATACACCGGTTCCCTGAGTTTCAAGTGATCAATTATTCCTTTGGGAGATAATGGAAACACGCGCCGCACCAAGTGCGCCAGTGCCTCATCTGAGAGGCTGCCTGTTCCGAATGTGTTCACCATGACCGACACTGGGTCAACTAGACCGATGCAATACGAGATTTGCAGCAGACATTCCTCCGCGAGATGAGCTCCCACAATATTCTTCGCGATGTAGCGAGCCATGTAACCGGCAGATCGATCCACCTTCGTCGCATCCTTCCCGCTGAATGCTCCGCCGCCGTGCACCGCCCATCCACCATATGTGTCCACGATGATCTTTCGACCGGTCAGCCCTGTGTCGCACTGCGGGCCGCTCACCAGGAATTTCCCAGTCCCGTTAATCGTGATTTGAGTTTTCCGGTCAGCAAGATCTCCGATCACTGGTCGCACTACCTTGGCGATGATCTCTTCCTTCGCCTCATCGGTCGTGAATTTGCCATCCAGGGTTACAACCTCATCCGTGTGTGAGGCGGCAATCACGACATAATCAACCCGTGTTGGTTTGCTGTCTCGATATTCCACCGTCACCTGGGTCTTCCCATCCGGGCCAAGGTAAGGCAGCTCTCCGTTCTTGCGGACCTCTGCCAACTTCATCGCAAGAATGTGCGCCAATTGAATAGGGAGTGGCATAAGTTGCTCCGTTTGGCGACATGCGTACCCAAACATCAGGCCCTGGTCGCCAGCTCCGATCTCGCCACTCTCCTTGGCTACCCCCTGCGCGATATCCGATGACTGGGCGTGAATCGTTCTGATAATCGCCGCAGTATTGATATCGAAACCGTACTTGGGTGAGGTGTAGCCAACGTCAATTCCGACATTCCGCACGACCTGAGCAACATCAAACAGCGCCTCTGTTGTAATCTCTCCGCCTACGATAAGCATTCCCATGGTCACGTATGTTTCACAGGCAACGCGTGACATGGGATCATGTTTCAAGCATTCATCGAGCACGGCATCGGAGATCTGGTCACAGAATTTATCCGGATGCCCCTCCGCCACCGATTCGGAAGTGAAAAACATGTTCGGGGGATACATTGACATGTTGCGCTCCTTTCCATCGTGGCGGGTGAACCTGTTGCGGCTTCACCCAGCTCTACGCATTACTGTTGTTCCGTGCGCGCGATGATCTCGGCCTGCTGTGCGGGTGACAGGTCTACAAAGTACGCGGAGTAACCGGCGATACGCACAATCAGGTTTCGATACTTGTCGGGGTCCTTTTGGGCGGCCATGAGTGTATCGCGGTTCAAGATGTTGAACTGAATGTGCCAGTGCTTCAGGTCGCAAAAAGTCCTTATCAACTGCATGAGCCGCTGTGTGCCTGGTTCACCTGAGACTGTGGCCGGGCTGAACTTCATATTCATGAGTTCGCCTCCCTTTTCCCGGTAGCTCAGGTTCATCGCCTTCGCATACGAGGTCAGTGCTATAGTCGGCCCCTTCACATCCATCCCGTGGGACGCGCCGATCCCCTCAGACAGGTATTCCTGTGCCTTGCGCCCGTTGGGCGTGGCCCATGTCACCTTGCCCATCGGAACATGGAACGTGATCGGAATACAGCGCAGCAGGAAGCACTGGCCGTTGGGCTTCGGATTCTTATGCAGGAACTCCAGAAGAAACGTGTCGTTCTTGAAGCCGATCTCGTCGACCCAGTCGATTCCGTTGCCATACTTGGGAGAGTTGACACACAACTGCCGTACCGCTTCGTGACCCTCCCAGTTGACCTCCATTGCGGTCAGCAGTTGATCCCAAGTCAGTCTCCTGGTGTCGAATATCAAATGTTTGACTGCGGCCAGACTGTCAATCGCTGTCCCCTTGCCGATTGTCTCGAAACAGGAATGGTCAATGGCACCCGGGAACCAATCGCCGTGCGTATGCAGGTCGCGGCACTGCTCCATGGCCAGGTCGTGAAGCATAGACGTCTGCGGGGCGGCGATGTACTGCGGCTTC
>JASIKQ010000068.1 GCA_030049565.1 Candidatus Sulfotelmatobacter sp. | reverse complement strand
TTCGCGCGGCTCGCCCAGGTTCCTCGCTTCGCAAAAAGCGCTTGCTCGGAATGACATCCGAATTGACCCACTACCTTTTTATCGGAAGGGGAATAACGCCGTGGATACGCCAAGAAAAGACATAGTACAAAAAATGTAAATTTCCCTCTTGCACTTTGAGCATCGACGGTAGTAGGATTCGTCCCCGGTACGGTGGTACGACCCTTATTCTGTTGTTCCACCGGAGGCATGGGAAACAACTGTGGGTTCGATTCACCCGTGCTTTGTGGGAGTACGGGCCTTAACAACAGCTTAAGTTGATTTGAACTTTGCCAAGGAGTCGGCCATGCAAGCTTGTCGTTTCCGTGTTAGCAAAGCATTTCACTCCCTCACTTCGCTGTTTGCCGTAACCTTCGTTCTAATGTTTGTAGTGCTGGTTTCGAGCCAGCGCGCCAATGCCCTGCCGGCTTTCGCTCGCAAATATGGCTTGCGCTGCTCCGCCTGCCACGAGACGTGGCCCATCCTGAACAACTTCGGGTTGAAGTTCAGGGATAACGGCTATCAGCTCATGAACGATCGCGATGCCCCGATCTGGCAGAACCCTAGCTATTGGCCGGTCACCTTCCGCATCACGCCGGTCTGGCATCGCTTCAGCGCCACCAGCGACGTGGACACATACGCTGCCGGGGCAGTCGTGACCCCAAATGGTGCCATCGACCGCATAACGTCCTCTGGCTTCGATCTCAGCGGCCTCGATTTCCATACCGGAGGCACGCTGGAGAAGAACATCTCCTTCTACGTGCTCCCTTCCTCCGATCCAACCGCCACCTTCCATTTTGAGACTGTGATGGGACGGTTCGACAATATTTTGGGGAGTTCCTGGCTCAATATCAAAATGGGAAGATTTGAGCTCAACAACCTGCTCTCTGAAAAACGCATGGTTGGACTAACCGACGAGGGCGGAATATATCAGACCTACCACTTTATCCCCGTCAACGACGGCAATATTTTCGGCCAGATGGGAGACAACCAACTGGGTATGGAATATGTCGGACACTCCTATGACGACCGGACCCGTATTTCCGCAGCTTTGCTTAGTTCGAACGATGGGAACGTGAACCTCATTATGGGAGCCAATTCCTATAGTGGCTTCTTCACTTTTGACCAGGCCATTGATACCGGCAAGTGGGATGTCCAGCGCCTCGGAGCTTATGCCTTTGTGGGAGAGGCGGCAACGTACTATCCGACTACTGGGGGTGTGCCTATCGCTGGCTCGGGAGTCAGCAACAAGAGTTTCTACCGCATCGGCTTCACCGGCCAGTTCTACTTCGGTCCGCATTTTGACGTGAACCTGGTAACCCAGCACGGGGAAGACAACGCATGGTTTGGCCAAGGTTACGGCAACGCCGTGGCCACAAACGGCAATGGAGCTACAACTGCCACGTGCTCCAGTCCCACTCCCGGTTGCCCTTTGAACAATGTGCCGGGAACCACGCTTCCGGCTGGAGCGCTAGGGCCCACTTGGAATGGCTACACGATCGAAACGCGTTACGTGTACAGTCCACAGTTGATCTTCATAGCACAGACGGAGTGGGAGCGGATGTCTCGGCAGGCTGACGGTTCCGGGTTCCTGGGAGTCAACCCAACCGGAGCGCTGGGCCCATCTCCGTCAAACCTGGGCAACATCAACAACTACAACGCGATCATCCGCTACAACCCGTTCATGACCAGCCGGGCGGGGCTGGCTCTCCAGCTTGAATACACCCTGTTCCACCAGGTTGGCACCGGGCCAACTTCGCCAATCACAGGCCTCAGCACAAACACAAACAACAACGAGGTGATGATGGCGTGGGATTTCGATTTCTAACCACTGATCAATTTATTCGAGAGGGATAGACATGCGAACAACATTGCTGACGTGGTCACTTCTGTTGAGCGTAGCTGTGATGTTGGCTCTGCCGTCGATTTCAAGAGCGCAGCTCACGACCGAAGATATAGCTTCGCGTGACAATATGGAGAGTCACGTGGCCGGATATACCGGACATGTTCATGACGCCGCCTACGACTACCGACGGTATTGCGTCGGTTGTCACGGCGAGATGGGTGATGGAAACGGGGAAGTCGCGCAGTGGCTGGAGCCACCCATGTGGCCCAAGCCGCGCGATTTTCAATTGGGCATCTTCAAGTGCCGGTCTACTCCCACCGGAACCTTGCCTACCGATGACGATCTGTTCGATACCATCGCCCGCGGTTTGGACCGTTCCGCTATGCCGATTTGGAACCAGTTCACCAAGTATCAGCGCGCCAATCTTGTTGCCTACGTGAAGCACTTCTCGCCGCGATTTGTAAGCGAGAAACCGGGAACGCCCATTGTCATTCCGCCGGAACCGGAAGTGACCCCTGAGCGCATCAAGAATGGACGCGAGGTCTTTGCCCGGGTTCAGTGCTGGAAGTGCCACGGGGTGCAGGGTATGGCCAATGGGCCGTCGGCCTCTACGCTCACGGATGACCTGGGCTATAAGATCGTTCCCTTCAATTTCACCGACGGCACGCGACCGAAGTGCGGCGACACCGACCGCGATATCTACAGGATCTTCATGACCGGCCTGGATGGGACACCCATGCCGTCTTTCGCCGATAACATCAAACCCGACGAGGCCTGGGATTTGGTCTTTTATCTGCGTACGTTCATGCAACAGAAGAGCAAAGCAAAGGAGGTCGCGAAAACGCTTAGTCTGAAGCCAGTAAGTGCAAACCCGTAGGGACAACGGAGATGCCTTACATAGCAACACAACTAACGAAGGCTTTAGATTGCAGTTTGTAAGGAGAGCACGTTATGAAGAACCGAATCAATGTTGGCGCAGTCGTATCGGCGCTAGTTCTCGTTTGTTGTGGAGCTTTGCTGCTTAGCCAAAAAGTCAATGCTGCCGGTGAGGGCAAAATCACCGGCACCGTCAAATTCGAAGGTACGCCGCCCCACATGCGCGGCATCGACATGTCGAAAGATCCGTGGTGCGTAAAAGCCAACGCCAATACTCCCCAACACTTGCAAACCACCGAGGTGGGAGCGGGCGGGGGCTTGGAATATGTAGCCGTATACATCGACGGCTGGAGCGGGCCGGCGAACGTGGAGACTTCCACTCCTGTCTTCGACCAGAAAAACTGCATGTATGTACCTCATGTGATGGCCGTCGATCCCGGCCAAACCTTTAAAGTCATGACCAGCGATCAGACGGCGCACAATATCCACCCGGAACCGAACCCGATGGTCAACATCCCGTGGAATCAGTCGCAGCCGCCGGGCGCGCCGCCCATCGAGAAGAGCTGGAAAAACCCGGAGATGATTCCGGTGCAGTGCAACATTCATCCCTGGATGCACGGTTGGCACGTAGTGGTGAAGGGGCCAGTTGCGGTAACTGACGAGAACGGCAAATACACCATCGAGAATGTGCCGCCCGGGTCTTACACCGTAAAGGCTTGGCACGAGCCCGACACGACCGAGACCACGAAGGTGACGGTTGCGGCGGGACAGGCGGCCACCGCCGATTTCAGCTTTAAAAAATAAGCGGGAATTGGGCTTATAAAGCTGCACGAATCAAGTTGCGCGAACAACCGGCTCGCTGTGCAAATCCACGGCGGGCCGCTATGTTAGGGCCTCGTTTCCGGCCAAAGGCGGAACTATATGGCGAAGCTACTGGCGGTAACGATCGTGATTATCGCGATCCTTTCAGCAATTCCCATCGTGACGCACTCGTGGCCGGGTAATATCTCTGTCGGGCTGCCACCGGACATCTCCACGCACGGCGCCCTGATCGACGAGCAATACGCGGACACGATGCTCGAGGCGGGCATTTCGTTCCTCGCTTCGCAATTCCTGCTCGCTTATTTTATTTGGAGATTCTCTCATCCCAATCCTGGGGATAAGATCAGGAGCTTCCCGGGCGGCGCAGCCGGTCTTGTGATCGCCGCTTTCCTGTTGGTGGGAACGGAAGTTTTGGCCTTGGGCGTGTTTGGGGCGAAGGCGTGGGGCAGCGTTTATCTCACTCCTCCCGCCGCCGATGCCATGCCGATTCAGGTGCAGGCCGGTCAGTTTGCATTTTACTTCCGCTACCCCGGACCGGACGGCAGCTTCGGTGCCACTCGTCCAGATCTGATCAATGAAGCCAACGCGAACTTCTTTGGCCTTGATATGAATAATCCCGATGCCAAGGACGATATCGTAACCGCGGAAATGGCAGTTCCGGTAAACAAAGAAATCCATCTGCTGATGCACTCCAAAGATATGGGCCACTCCTTTTACGTTCCAGAGCTGCGCATTCACCAGGACTTCGTTCCCGGGCTGGATTTGACGGTTCATTTCACGGCCACGAAAATCGGTAAATATGAAATCGTCTGCACTCAGCTTTGCGGCCTCGGGCACTACAACATGAAAGCCTATCTCGAGGTTATGTCCCAGCAAGACTTCGATCAATGGCTGAAGCAGCAGGCGGCGTTGCAGTAACCGCAGTAATTGAAGAATTCCACGATTTGCTCAGACGGTAAGACCAAGACCGTTTCGTTTGAGTTGAGGTGAAATCACAATGCATGATATGTCCGCTCATGCGGTACACGGCGCTCCCACCAGCTTTATCCGGAAGTATATTTTCAGCCTTGACCACAAGGTGATCGGCAAGCAGTACTACGGGCTGGCGTTGATCGCCGTGATCGTGGGCATGATCCTTTCCTGGATCATGCGCCTGCACCTCGGCTGGGGAAGCCTGGCCATTCCCGGCCTGCATCTGCT
>JASIKQ010000699.1 GCA_030049565.1 Candidatus Sulfotelmatobacter sp. | reverse complement strand
CAGAGCGAAAAAGAAGGCCACATCTTCGCCGAGGGCGTCCTCGAAATCCTGCCCGACGGCTACGGCTTCCTGCGCTCGCCCGACTACAACTATCTCCCGGGCCCGGACGATATCTACGTCTCGCCCTCCCAGATCCGCAAGTTCGATTTGAAGACCGGCGACACTATCAGCGGCCAGGTGCGTCCTCCGCACGAAGGCGAAAAATATTTCGCGCTTGTCAAGATCGAAGCGGTGAACTTCGAATCCCCCGAAGAAGCCCGCAACAAAATTCTGTTCGACAACCTGACGCCGCCTTATCCGCAGGAGCGCATCAAGCTGGAAACCACTCGCGAAAACTCGAGCGCGCGTGTCATGGATCTTTTGACTCCGCTCGGCAAAGGGCAGCGCGGCCTGATCGTTTCTCCGCCTCGCGCCGGCAAAACCATGCTGCTGCAAAATGTGGCGAACTCGATCACCACCAACCATCCCGAAGTCGTATTGATGGTGCTGCTGATCGACGAGCGACCGGAAGAGGTCACTGATATGCAGCGCTCGGTAAAAGGCGAAGTAATTTCTTCCACCTTCGACGAACCTGCCGCGCGGCACGTGCAAGTCGCGGAAATGGTGATCGAAAAAGCCAAGCGCCTGGTCGAGCACAAACGCGACGTCGTCATTCTGCTCGATTCCATTACGCGTCTGGCCCGCGCCTACAACACGATTGTTCCCCCCTCCGGCAAGGTTCTCTCGGGCGGCGTGGATTCGAACGCGCTGCAACGTCCCAAGCGATTCTTTGGGTCGGCGCGAAACATTGAAGAGGGTGGATCGTTGACGATTATCGCCACGGCCCTCATCGACACCGGCTCCCGCATGGATGACGTGATCTTCGAAGAATTCAAGGGAACCGGCAATTCCGAAATCATTCTCGAGCGCAAGCTAGTCGATAAGCGCGTCTTCCCCGCCATCGACATTCAGCGCTCGGGCACACGTAAAGAAGAGCTGCTCATCCCGCGCGAAGATTTGTCGCGCATCTGGGTACTGCGCAAAGTGCTCAACCCGCTCTCGCCCGTAGAGGCGATGGAATTGCTCATCGACAAGCTGAGCAAGACGAAATCGAACGGCGAGTTCTTGTCGAACATGAGCTCGCTGTAGGCTGCAAAACTTTATCCGCCTAAGTTTGGATGTCATTCCGAGCAAAGCATTGCTTGCGCAGCGAGGAATCTGGGCAAGCCGTGCGAAGTGTTTTTGAGCCTGCCCTGAGCAAGCGAAGCGCGCCGAAGGGCGCTCTTTGCGCCACAAGAATCGCGCGTTCGGGGCGCCTTCTTTTCCTGCCCACCCTCCCGTAACATACTCGCCGAAAAAGTGCCATACTCTGAACATCGGGCCGTCCGTCGCGCCCACTTCCGAGGGCACCATGCGAACCACATCACTGGCTTGGCTTCTTTCTTTCTTCTTATTCTTTGCCACATCCGCGCACGCCCAATTTCCCGGCGGCAGACCACCCACTCAACCGTCCGGCCCGCCGACCCTCCCCAGTGGAGACGCTGACGACGCCCGCAACCAACAAGCCCGCGAACTGGCCAAAAAAGCCAACCTTCAACGCCAGGCCGCCCTCAAGAACGACACCGACAAACTGCTCAGGCTGGCCGTTGAGTTGAAGGATTACGTGGATAAATCGAACGAAAACGTTCTCTCCATTTCAGTAATGAAGAAGGCCGACGAAATCGAAAAGCTGGCCCACAGCGTTAAAGATAAAATGAAGGGTCCAAACTAGGACGCGCCTCGGCAGAAGTAACTTCATGTGAACCGTAGTATAGGGATGTCGTTCAGCCAGGGAAGTGGCCCCTGCTCGGACTAACATCCAAACTGAGCGCCTAGCTTTCTTGCGCGGCTTGACAGCAGCACTGGCCGTTCCTAAAATCCAACCAGGGGCGGTTCTTAGCATCGTTAGCTAAGTTTTTGCAACTAAAATACTTAGCTGGAATAAGGAGCAGTACACCAAGCAGCCAGGGAAGACTTCGCCAGCGGTGTCGGCCGATCCGCGGAATTCAATGCCAGCAGAGACAAATATCGGTAAGCGCGAACGCGAAGTCCTGACTGCCATCGTCGAGACTTTTATTTCCACCGGTGAGCCAGTGGGTTCTCGCACGCTCGCGCGTTCGAATCGCGAAGGCTTGAGCGCGGCGACCATTCGCAATGTGATGGCCGACCTCTCGGAAGCCGGATTTCTGGAGCAGACGCATACTTCCTCCGGCCGTGTACCAACGACCGACGCCTATCGCTATTACGTCGAGCAAATCAGTGGCAATGCGCGGCTGGCGCCCCAGGAACAGAGCATGATCTCCGATTCGCTGGCGGGCATCACCGACGTGCAGGAATTTATGGAGCGCACGTCGCATGTGCTGTCGCTGATCTCGCGCAATGTCGGGGTAACGGTCGCGACATCGGGCGCCAAGAATGCGCTCGAACATGTTTATTTCTCGCGCCTGGGCGACCAGAAAGTGCTGGCAGTGGTCGTGACGCGGTCGGGGCTGGTGCGCGACCGCGTGTTGCGTCTCGATCTGCCGCAATCCGTGCTCGACTTGGCGGCGCGCTACATCAACGATAACTTTCGCGGCTGGACGATGGAGTCGATGCGCGCCGAGCTGGCGCGAAGAATCGAGCAGGAGCGCAGCGAGTATGACCGCCTGATGGACTCGCTCGAGCAGCTCTATAAACAGGGAGCGCTTCCCGCGGAATCGGGTGCCGACTTCGTTTTCGTGGAAGGCGCAGCCAACCTTCTGGCCGGCCCCGAGGATCGAAAGCGTTTGCAGGAACTGCTGAAAACTTTAGAAGAGAAGGAAAAAGTTGCGCAACTCCTGAACGCCTATCTCGACGTCAAGCAGGAAGCGGTCAGGGTGGTGATCGGGCTCGACGATACGCTGCCTTCGATGCAGAATTTCGTGCTGATCGGTGCGCCCGCGCGCTCGGGCAAAGACATGTTCGGGTCGTTGGCCGTGATCGGGCCGACGCGCATGGATTATCAGCACACGATGACCGCGGTCTCGTACATTGCGCGCCTCTTCGACAAAATTCTTAACGAACCGGAGTAATCACGAGTGGTATGCGCAAAGGAAATGGCAAGTCTGAAGGACAGAACGTAGAACTGGATCTGGAACACGAACTGCCTGCCGGAGATGGCGGCGGACAAGACCGTGCCGCGGCCGCGGTAGGCGCAGAAGCTCCCGCGCCGGAATCCGAGTTGCAGAAGTTGAAAGCAGAGCGCGATTCGTTGCTCGATAGATTAGCCAGAGCGCAAGCTGAATTTGAAAACGCGCGCCGGCGGGCCAGCAAAGAGCAGCAGGAGTTCCGCGATTACGCCCTGGCCGACGCCATGAAATCGCTGCTGCCGGTGGTCGATAGTCTGGAGCGCGCCTTGCGTATGAAATCGGAAGAGGCCGACCTGCGCAGCGGAGTTGAACTCATCTACAAACAATTGCAGGCAGCCCTGGCCAAGCTTTCTGTGAATCCCATCGTCTCCGAGGGAGAACCGTTTGATCCGCGTTACCACGAAGCGATCGAAATGGTGGAAACCAGCGATGTCCCCGATCATCAGGTGCTTGAAGAGTTGCAACGCGGCTACAAGTTCAAAGACCGCCTGCTGCGGCCGGCGATGGTCAAGGTCGCGAAGAATCCAGGGAAGTGAGTTTCCCGCCGCTTCGTTTTCATTTCTTAAGAGATAGAGACATCAGTCAGGAAAGGCGCTGGACCTGGCCACCAACGGAAAACGCGATTACTACGAAGTGCTGGGCGTGGCCCGCACGGTCACTGAAGTGGAACTGAAGAGCGCCTATCGCAAGCTGGCGATGCAGTACCACCCCGACCGCAATCCCAACAATCCCGATGCGGAAGAGCGCTTCAAGGAGGTCACCGAAGCGTATGCGGTTTTGGCCGACTCCGAAAAACGCTCTCTATACGACCGCTTTGGCCATGCCGGCGTGGGCAGCGCCGCCGGCGGGGTTGGCTTTGATGCTTCGGCATTTCAGGATCT
>JASIKQ010000698.1 GCA_030049565.1 Candidatus Sulfotelmatobacter sp. | reverse complement strand
AGGCGATCGACGACCAGAGTGATCGGAAGACGTTCTTTGCCGGCGTGCTCCTGGGATTGGCCTTCATCATGAAACAACCGGGCGCTGCGTTTGGACTGTTCGGTGCCCTGTACGTGTTGAGCGCTGGCGGTTGGAGCCAGCAGAAGCTGCGGAGTTCGGTTCGCCGGCTGATCTGGTTTGTCGCAGGCGCAGTTGTGCCTTTCGCCGTCACGTGCCTGGTGCTGTGGCGTGCCGGAGTTTTCGCCAAGTTCTGGTTCTGGACTTTTTCCTACGCCTACCAATACGGAACCAACCTCAGTGCGTCGGATGGCTGGCGACTTTTTGTCAAGAACTTCTCCGAGGCTTCCCTCTCGGCGATCGCCTTGTGGCTTCTCGCTGCTTTGGGCCTGACCAGTTTTCTATGGAGCCGCAAGGCACGGGCTCACGCGGACTTTGTACTGGGGCTTTTGTTCTTTTCGTGCCTGGCCGTTTCTCCCGGTCTTTATTTCCGCAGGCATTACTTCATTTTGCTGCTGCCTGTGGTCTCGCTGCTTGGCGGACTTGCCGTCAGCTCCGCCTCCGACTTGGCTGATGATGGCAAGCGTGCAGTTCTGCACTACGCTGCGGTAGTAGCCTTCGTGATTGCCTTTGCGAGCTCCCTGTACCAAGACGCGTATTTCTTCTTCCAGGCGGATTCCCTTTCAGCTAGCCACTACGTCTATCCCGACGATCCCTTCGCTGAATCCATTGTCGTCGCCAATTACATCCAGCAGCACTCTTCTCCGACAGCACGCATCGCCGTGCTCGGCTCCGAACCGCAGATCCTCTTTTATTCGCGACGCCGCTCAGCTACTGGCTACCTCTACGGCTATAGCCTGACGGAAGAGCAAAAGTACGCTGCCACCATGCAACAGGAAGCCATTTCGGAAATCGAGGCTGCTCAGCCCGAATACGTGGTGTTTGCTTGGGACTGGGAGATTCGACCGCGGTCCGAAACGGCCATCATTGTTTGGGCTAAGAGATATCTCGCACAGAACTACGAACTGGTAGGTGTCATGAGGGTGCGCGACGGCCTGCAGTTGCGCTCAGAGGAGGAGATTGGAAGAACACCGGGGAATCTTAGAGGGGCTTTATTCTTATTCCGCCGAACGATGCCTTGACACCGATCAATGCCTGTCCGTCGTCGTCCCGAGAGCCTCATGGCCGATTTTGTAACCCTCGACGGCGTGTTCTTTTGAACCGACCCGGTTCTATGTATCATGCGATTGGTGAGATTGGCACACGTCCAAAAGGAACTGTGACTACTAGCGAGCAAGCAACCAGGCCACGAGAAACCGCTGCCTCTCTTCGCTCTAAGCCTCTGGCAACAGCACTTTCGTTTCCCAGGCTTCAGTTGGCGCCTGACACCGTTATTCATTGTGCTGAACTGCTACTCGTGGGGATCGTTTTTCTCCTGCTTGCGGATAGATTTTTCACAACTATCTCCGAATATGCGGTGAACATCTTCTTTTCGGATCAATGGGACTTTAACGATGCCACGTTGTTTCAACATCATTCCTTATGGCAGATGTTTTCTTGGCAGCATGGCCCCCATCGCCAGGGAGTTGGAGCATTGCTGGAATTGCTGGCAGAGCCGCTTTTCCGCTGGAATAGCAGGACCGAATCGTTTTTTGTGGGCGGCATAATTCTTATTGCTGCGCTTTGCGCCCTGTGGTTGAAAAAGAGGCTGTACGGCCGCCTCTCCTATTCGGATGTGATCATTCCGCTTGTTTTCTTGAGTCCGCTACAGTACGAGACATTGTTCGTCACCGCCAACTTCGCCCACGGCCCACTGCCTTTGCTCTTAATTGTGCTCTACTGCCTGGCGTGGACCTGCCGCCATTTGCTGCTTCGATACGGACTGGTGCTGACGATTAACTTCCTCACGATTTACACCGGGTTCGGCCTATTCCTCGGTCTTCTGACGCCTTTGCTCCTGGCCATCGACTATTGGGTGAATCTGCGAGATGCCGAAAGGGGACGCATCTATTTTGTGTTGGCATTGCTTCTCTCTCTAGCATCTTTTGGTTCATTTTTCATCGGGTACACGTTGCAACCTGCTGCAGATTGCTTCTCCTTTCACTTGTCGTCGCTTACCGATTACGCCTGGTACGTGGCCTTGATGTTTTCCCTGTCCTTCGATGCCCGGGGAACCAATGCCTTGCCAACAGTGGTGGGACTGGTGGTGGTCTGCGCTTTGCTGGCTTCGCTCGCTTTAAGTGCTAGAGGTTTGTTGCGCGCACGAAGTGGGCAATGGACCAGGCATGCAACGATCGCAATTATGACTACCTTTTGCTTGTTGTTTTGCCTGAGCACTGCATATGGCAGGTTGTGCCTGGGGATCGAGCATGCCCAATCGTCACGCTACGTTATCTATCTGAATCTGGGGTTATTGGGCCTATATTTTGCCCTGCTTGGGATTTCCAATACGATCGCGCGAAATGCACTTGTTGTGATTCTTGGGGTGTCCCTGTTAGGCACGATCGAACCCGGGAAACAAATGCGCCGCGAAATGGCGGGGTGGCCCAACGTGAAACAACAATGGAAGAATTGCTATCTCGCCATTGGCGACATGCGGGAGTGCAACCGGTATGCGCAAATTTATCCGGAGCCAGAGAATACACACCTCCAGGAAAAACTAGATTTTTTGAAGAGAACGCGGCAAAACCTCTTCGCAGACTCGAAGTGAGAGAGCTTCGCTTGCAATTTGGACATGGACGCAACCTTCTAGCGTTTTGTAAGCTGCATTGACCAGCCCGGCGGGTTGATAGGAATAGTGATTTTAGTTCCCAACGGCGCGCGCTCGAACTGGGCAGCATATTCCTGAAAATGAAAATCCTCGAAAGGAGGATAGCGCCAGTCCTGAAGGATTCCGACGGGCAACAGCAGGAGCAGCAACCCCGCAAGATAGCGCATTTCGGGGTACCGCAGTATCAGCCACCATCCAGAACAGCGAAGCCAAGAAGGCAAGCATGGGTAGGAAGAAATAACGATTGCCGTCGCCTGGACGGATCAAGAAATCCCACTGCAACTGGTCGGGCGGAGCAAGAAGAGGCCGCATCAGGCATAGGGCAAATACGGCGGCGGCGAACAAAATAAACAGCCTCAGCTCGGTAGGGCCATATCGAAGCGCATACAGTAAGAGACCCAGCCCTACTGCGATAGCAATCACCTCAACTAAGAACAAGGCGCCGGCAGAATAGCGGATGACAAGCTCATCAAGGGTTCTTTTGCCTACCAACGAACCAAGAAATACCTGTCGTCCCACAATGCTGATGAAGCGGGCGAAACTTGCGCCGTCGGGTCCACGGGGGCGCGATCTCGAAAGCAGGACGGTGAACGCCTGAATCACGGCCCCTGGCACGAGTGGTACAAACGGCATCCCTGGCCAGAGATTCCGGCGTCTCCACCACAAAATAACAGCCAGAGGCACCAATACGATTCCCATCACTCCGTTGAGGGAAATCAGCACCAACACGATGCCATCAAAGAATCTCCATCCACGAGTGCTTGCTGGTCGAGCCAGCAGGAGCAAGCAGGCTAGCAACCCCAGATGCCACTGGATATTCGAAATGTTTGCGTCGATCTCGTGGCTGTTGGGAAGGGCCAGATACAAGAAGCCCGCAAGGGACCGCGCTGCAATTCCTAGGTTAGAAAACCGAGACGAAAGGAATACATTCACCGGCAGGATTTGAACCGTCATGGCGCACAGATTCACCACAAGCGGAGCTAGAGAGAACGGGAAAAACAGTGTCAGCAGAGCAATGAGCCGGGTGAGCGTGTGCAGGTACCCTGCATACGGCAAGAGCAAGGAATAGAGTTCGAACTGATACGCATCGTGATACCAAACTTTCCCATCTTCGGCGAAAAACTGCGCGTGGAGCACCGCATCAGGGCGGCGCGAGAAGACGATCAGAAATGCAGTCAGAAAGATGATGGCATGAAATGCTATACGGTGCCCCTGCCGCAGCGGACTGTCTGCATCGCCAGTCAAGCCTTCATGGGACCGTACGCGGCTCGGGAACAACGCAGCTTCACTGCCTGTCTTGCTATTCATAGGCAGAGTTTACATGGGTGAGAGAACCAGAACGCCTAAAAATAGAGCCGCTACCGCTACGGGTTGAGAACGCGCATAATTCGCACCAGTCCGTTCAAAACAATCACGAACGCCTACACCCAGAGCCGGTGGTCACGGAATTCCACCAGAAGCATGACGGAACGCTAGTGTTTGGGCAACTCCATCAACCAATCCGGGTTGGTCGGGATGATAACTTTCGTCCCGGAGGGAACACGCTCAAACCTCTCAGCATATTCGTGAAAGTCAAAATTCACGTAGGGAGGATAGTGCCAGTCCCGATAGATTCCAATGGGCAGCAAGAGCAGCAGGACAATTGCAAAACCGCGCAGCGAACGAAGAGCGGATGCAGTGGCTGCACGACTGGCCACCCACAACAAAGAAGCTAAAAACGCCAGCATTGGCAGAAAGTAGTAACGATTGCCGCAGCCCGGGGTGCACAGCCAGTACCATTGCGGGTGATCGGGAGGGCCTGCAAGGGGGCTCACGAGACCGAGCGTAAGCACCGCAAGGGCAAAGAGAATAAACAGCTTTAACTCGATAGGTCCAGAGCAAAGCCCATACAGTAAGAATGCGAATCCTATAGCGGCGGCGATCGCTTCAAGAGTATGCAAGTCATCCAAACGCAAGAGCCAGTTCTGCGTATTCACCCCCAGCAACGAAGAAAGAAATACCTGCCGTCCCATAATGGCGGCGAAGCGCACAACATTGGCGCCATTGGCTCCGCCATTAAGAATCGTCTCGCCTGCCAAGTTGCTGTGCGGTGTTTGGCGGCTTTGCCAGTGCAGGAGTACGGTGAGCACTTGAACGACGGCACCAGGGGAAAGAAGCGCGAGCGTGGCTGCTGACCATGTATTCCGTCGCTTCCACCACAATACGGCAGCTACGGGAACGAGCAGTATACCCATGGGGCTGCTGAAGGAAGTCAACACCAGCACAGCCGCGTCGAACACCTTCCATCCCCTGCTTCTTGCTGGTCGAGCCAACAGGAGAAGGCAAGCCAGCAAGGCTAGGTGCCACTGAACGTTAGTCACGTTGGCGTCAATCTCGAACGTGTTAGGAAGGGCCAGATATAAAAAGCACGCCAGCAACCGCAGCGGGAAAGCTATAGCGGCGAAGCGCGACGAAAGGAATACATTCACCGGCAAGACTTGAACCGTTATAGCCGAGAGATTCAGTATCAATGGCGCCCATGAAAATGGGAAAAGTAGTGCAAAGAGAGCAACCAGCCGAGTGAGTATATGCAAATAGCCGGACTGCGGCATCATCAAGGAATGCAGGCCCAACCGATACGCATCGGAGTACCAAACCGCGCCATCTTCGGCGTAGAACTGGGCATTGAGTACGGCGTCAGGACGCCGGGAACAGACAATCACGAACGCGACCACGAAAACGACTGCATGGAGACAGATGCCGCCCGCCAGATCAGTTGCATCGGGACACACGGCTGCCTGTGCCGAGGTGTGCGGCATTAGTCACCTCCCGCAACGGGACGGAATTCGACCACCATAATTTCGTTGAAAACTCCCAGCAGATAATCCGTAAACATGCCGCGCGAGTAGTTGATGAGCCACTGCACGGTTGGATAGGAGGTTGGGGGGGCTACAACAAGAAACCGCTGGCCCCGCTGTGCGGCCGCCAAAACAGTTTGGCTGCCCATCCGGATTGCCTGGTCATTCAGATCGATCGGGAGCATGACCACTGGAGCGTCAATCGAGTAGTAATCCAGTTGCGAAAGCAGCGCATTTTCCCCGGTGCGATCGGTGGGCATGGGCTCGAAATCCGACTCGATGAATGCGCTGCAAACCAGAACAGGGACCTTATCTTTATCTTTATCTCCATGCTTGGCAATATTTGCGTTTACGAATGCGTGCGCTTGTTTGAAGTTGATCATGTGCTGGCGCGAGAGCGGTGAAGAGTAGGCTTCAAACACCGTGAGTGCGACTAGGCCCACACAAAAAAGCTTCCTCAACACGGGAGAGTCGATCCAACTCGTCATCAAGGCCCACGTCAGTGCGCTGCCTGGAGCTATGACCGTGAGATAGCGGGGGATGACCAGACGCACTGGAGTAACAGCGCTGACGCCTAAGAAGACGGTGATCGGCGCCAGGACCAACACAGGACCGAGTAGGATAGCCGGAAAACTCTCGCGACCCGGGAATCTTATTTTTCGAACCAGGGCGGCGATAAAGGCCGTAATTACAAAGCCGATTAGCACTTGTAAAGGTGCGAGCGTGTTTAGCGCGGTCAATACCGGGTGAGGCATCGCCTGGACTACGTGGGTTTCCCGGGTGTGGTACAGGCTCGCAACCCGGTACATCAGCGGAAGGGCGACAAGAATAAAAGTAGCGAGCGCAGCCGCCAGTTGCTGTAGATCTTTCTTGATGGAGCCGCGTTGCGCCACCAGATAATAAATCGCAAATGCGGGCAGGATGGCGCCGAACAAATAATGAAAGTAGAGAATTCCCGCCGCAGCGGCACCGAACAAAATCGCTTGCCGCATCTCGTGTAGGGCCATCCACCGGATGAAGGCAAAAGTTGCAAGACTGGTTGCCAGCAGTGCAAAGGTATAGGGGCGGGCATCGGTTGCCGCAAATACAACGTTGTAAGTCAAGGCAAAAAAGATGCAGGCGATATACGCAGTCTCCCGATCGTAAAGCTCGCGGGCGCTGCGAAACAAAAAGTAGATGGCGCCAAACATCGCCAGCGTGGAGGGAAGCTTCAGCGCGATTTCCCGGCTGCCAAAAATCGATTTAGCGAACCAAAGAGTGTAGAGATAGCCGATCGAAGAAGGCATGAGCGCTGAGCGGCTCCAGATCTTCGCGAAGCCGCCGCTGACTTGCCAGTAGGCCAGCGTCTCGTCTAACCAGAGAGGAGCCCGGATGGCTAGAAACCACATCGACAAGGAAGCCAGCAACGCGACGGGATAGGCTACTTTGGAGAGAATGAAGGCAGGTTTTTCGAGAGCTGTCGCCGCCGCGGTTGCCGTCGACATCGTTAAGCTCTCACTTCTTCACCGCGCCCGAACCACTAACCCTCGCGGCATTTACGGTACCGTTCGGGTAATGTGCGGTCTCGTGGCACGCCAGCACGCAAGTATTGGTGGCGCGGTTGTAGGTGATGGGCGTGGCTCCGTTCTGGCCAACCACGTTGACATCGAAATTCACTAGCCGCTCGCCGCTGATACTCGGATTGTTGCCTCCCATTCCGTGGGCGGTATGACAAGCCGAGCAGCTGAAACCGGCGGTGATATGGCTCTGGTGCTGGGTGAAGCTGCTGTTCGTCATAATATTGCTCAGGCTATGGCACTTGCCGCAAAGCGCATAGGGACCGTTCACGCTCAGATCAGGGTTCCGAAATAGATTCGTGATCAGCTGGCCGGGCATCACCGCTTGGCTGAATTCGTAGCGGCGTTCCAGAATATGGGTCCACTTGGATCCATGCGGACCGTTGGGGCCGGTACCGCCGAATTCGCGATTGTCGTCGCTGTTATGGCAGTCCGTACAGAAAATCTGCGATCCCATCGGACGCCCGGGCGTTAGGCCGTCGAGATTCAACATGTTCGTCAGTAGACTGGGCTGCGGCAGGGGACTGTTGCTCGTGTGCGTAACTGGATGGCTCGAAGTGGCGCTGACACTGAATTGCGGCACAATGTTCAACGGATCGCCTGCCGAAGCCGCGCGCGCGGGAAGGTAACCGAAGACCGGCCGAACCGCCTTCCCGGCGCTGGTTGCGTGACAACGGAAGCAATTCTCATATTGATTGACTGCGGGATCCACCACCGTCCTTCCGTCGGTGGCGCTGATTCCGGCAGCGTCCTTTTGAGAAATACGGATCAGAGGAGGCGGTGGGAAAGATAGCACCTGGGCGGATCCATGGCCGTTGTGACAATCGACGCAGGTAGCATGGCGGTTGTTGTTCAGTAGGTCACTTTCGGCGGCGTCATGCGGATTTGTCTGCGTGGGGAACGGATGCCCGACCTTAGGTGCGGCGTACTCAGCGAAGACGCTGGGAGGCGCGGGCGTGATATTTGAACCCCCGTTGTGGCAGCCAATGCAATCCTGCTCGTTGGCTCCGC
>JASIKQ010000697.1 GCA_030049565.1 Candidatus Sulfotelmatobacter sp. | reverse complement strand
GGTTCAACTGATCGGAAATCTGGGGAAAGATCCAGAAATTAAATACACGCCGCAGGGCACACCGGTGGCCAAGATCACTATCGCCACCAACGAGCGTTTCAAAGACAAGAGTGGCGAGTGGCAGGACCGCACCGAGTGGCACAATGTGGTGCTGTGGCAGCGCATGGCTGAGATTGCGGGCGAGTATCTAAAAAAGGGAGGCAAGGTTTACATTGAGGGGCGCCTGCAGACCCGCTCGTGGGATGACAAGCAGAGCGGGCAGAAAAAATATATGACCGAGATCGTGGCCAATGACATGATTCTGCTCGGCGGGCGTGGCGAAGGCGGCGGCGATTATGCCAGCTCGCGCGGAGCGAGCGCGTCGGCCGGCGGCAACGGATTCGATCAGCGCACGCCCGAGCACGAGCCCGCGGGAGCGGCGTCAGGACCAATTACAGACGAAGATATTCCGTTCTAGGCACGGGGCCGCTCCCAATCCTCAAAGCTTAATGCCCAGCACCGACCCTGCCTTTGATTCCTACGCTTTTCTTAAGTGCGAAGACGATTGGAATGCAGCCGAAGCAGACCAGGGCCATGTAGCGGAAGTCGTCGACATAAGACCAGAGGCGGGCCTGGCTGGTGAGAAGCTGGGCGATCAAGGCGTGGGCCTGTTGCAAAGCCCCGGCTGGGGACGCTCCTTGGGTGACCAGGTACTGCTGCATGCCCTCAATGGAGCCGCGCACCTCAATGCGCGCAGGGGTGAGAGAAGCGGCTAGTTCGTTGCGATGCAGTTGCTCGTGCCGCGCCACGATCGTGTTCACCACGGAAATTCCGATGCTGCCTCCGATGTTCCGCAGCAGGTTATAAAGCCCGCTGGCATTACCGATTTCTTCATTCCTCAGAAATGCCATGGTGGTGGTGGAGAGCGGAACGAAGACACACCCCGATCCGAAACCGCTGATCAGGATGGCCCATAAAAACGTCCATTGCCCGATGCTGAGATTGAGTTCGCCGAACCAGAGGCTGGCGATTGCGAACAGAGCGAAGCCGAAGGCGATGAGCCAGCGGTTGTCGATCTTAGCGGTGAGATAGCCGATTATCGGCATAGCGATAATTGCGCCGACGCCGCGCGGACTCACGGCCCAGCCTGCGGCCAGCGCGGTGTAACCCATCAGCTCCTGATAAAACAGGGGAAGCAGCGTGACCAGAGCATAGATCGCGGCGCCGAATAGGCCAATGAGCAGGCACCCCAAAGTGAAATTGCGATGGCGAAAAACGCGGAGATCGACGAGCGGTTTCTTGTGACGAAACTCGCGGATGAGAAACATCACTAGGCAAACAATGAGAATGAAGGCGGCCCAGCGAATCCAGGTGGCGCCGAACCAATCATCTTCCTGCCCTTTGTCGAGGATAACTTGCAGGCAACCCAGCCAAACCGCGAGCAGGCCCAGGCCGATGGCGTCAAGCTTGCCAGGATGCGCTTCTCTCACATAGGAGGGATCTTGCACATAACGCGAGATCATCAAAACCGCAAAAACGCCGACCGGAATGTTGATGTAAAACGCCCAGCGCCAGGAATAGGTATCGGTGAGCCAGCCGCCGAGCGTGGGGCCGAGCACTGGCGCGACAACTACTCCCAGCGCGAAAGCGGCCATGGCCATGCCGCGCTTCTGGGGAGGAAAACTTTCCAGCAGAATGGCCTGCGAAAGCGGTTGCAGAGCGCCGCCGCCGGCTCCTTGAATGGCGCGGGCGATCAGGATCATGCCCAGGCTGGTAGCGGCACCACAGAGAAATGAAGAAACCGTGAAGATGATGATGCAGGCAATGAGGAAGCGCTTGCGTCCGAAGCGCAGAGAGAACCAAGTGCTGGCGGGCAGAACGACCGCGTTCGCGACCAGGTAGCTCGTGAGCACCCAAGTGGCTTCGTCGTTGGTGGCCGAAAGGTTGCCGGCTATGTAGGGCAGGGCGACGGCCGCGATGGAAGTATCGAGTACTTCCATGAACGTGGCCAGCATGACCGCAGCCGCCACTAGCCAAGGATTGGAAACAGCTTGCGGAGGATTTGCTTGCGGAGGTGCGGCAGCCATTATCTTTCCTGCTAGCCTCTGAACTGCGCTGCGAAGATGCCCGGCCGGTGAATAAGCTCCACGCGGCGCGAATTGGGGCGCTGCACGGAGCGGGCAAAGCGTCTGAGATGCGAACAACTTGGGGCGGGTTTCAGCAAATTGTGGAGGTAGCCGGGCTGCGCGGCGGCGTCGGAGCGCGGGGTCTTGACGCGGATTTTTCAAAGGAGTTTATTGAGGGAATGAGTGAGCAGCTAGCCGATAAACGATGCGTGCCCTGCCGCGGCGGTGTTCCTCCGATCAAAGGCAGAGAATTACAGGGCTTGATGAAAGCGGTTCCACAGTGGAAGGTGGTGAATGAGCATCACCTGACGCGGGAATTCAAGTTTCCTGATTTCGCCAAGGCGCTCGAGTTTGTGAATCGCGTGGGAGCGCTGGCTGAGGATCAAGGACATCATCCCGACATTCTGCTGGCGTGGGGCAAAGCCGAAATCACGCTGTGGACACACAAGATCGATGGACTGACGGAGAGCGACTTCATCATGGCGGCGAAGATCGATCGGCTGCAAACGCACTGAAGCGGCATGGTGGTTTCGTTTGATCCCGCACGGCGGCGCTGCTGTAAGATACCTCGCCCCGCTGGTGAAAACACGGGGTGATTTGGGATGACTCCGAAAGGAATTCTGCCCACTACCGATCATTCACGGTGAACTCGGCGCCTCGTGCGTCGAGACGATTTCATAGTGCGCGGCTTTCTCGTCATGATGCGATAGCAGCCGACGGCGTTCTTCCGGAATAATCGAGGTCTCGTAGTCCGATCCTGCGAAGGCGCGAACCGCCTCAATTGAATCCCAAAGAATGATGGTGATGAACTCGACCTCACCGCCGACATTCCTTCTTAGAAGATAACTTCCTTTATAGCCTTTGACTTTGCCGATGCCTGGGAGCAACTCTGGTTTGAGCAGGTTTTCGTAAGCGTCCGCGTTTTCAGGACGGGTGCGTCCGTGCCAGATGCGTGCCATCATGTAAACCTCCTTTCAGGTTCTTTACCGTTCGACCGAGCCAACTGAAGTGTTTGCGGCGCGATCCGCGCCCATGCGCGTCGCCATTGCCCACAGCGCCGCAGGAATCAGCATAACTAGCCCCGTGTAGATTGCCACCGAACGCGCAGAAATGCCTGCATCCATCAAGCGTCCGCACACGTATGCGCCGGCTGCGATGGTGAACATGGCAAACCCCAGGTCCGCGGAGAAGACGCGGCCGCGAAAACGATCGTCAGTGTGAAGCTGCAAAAGGGTTGTCGAAAAGACCCACACCGTTGACCCTCCGGCATGGGCGAGCAGGGCGCAGGCGGCGGCCATCCAGACGGAGCGGCTGACGCCGAGAGTGCCGTAGCCGAGGGCGATGATGAGATAGCCGAAGAGGATGCCGAGTTGCAAGCGGCGATCACTGCGACCGGCCCAGCGGGCGGAGACAATGGGGCCAAACAGAGCGCCCAGACCGCGTCCACCGAGCAGGATGCTCATGCCGAGCATGGCCGCGCCTGCCGGATTGATGTTGCGCCAATGCACCGCAAAATCGTGCGCCCCCAGCACGGTGAAGATGACCCAGCTTGGGCCGATCATCAGCTCGCCGGCTTTAGCGAAGACCGTGGGCAGAATCGTGCGGTGGCTGCCGATGTAACGGATGCCTTCCAGCACGGGCGAGTAGTCGACCAGGTCTCGCGCTCGCAGCGGCGCCGCCGATTCTGCATGCGGCTCAGTGAAGCGCATTCCTCGAATGAGTAAGGCCGAAGCCAAGAACGAAAGCGCATTCAGCACAAATACTGCGTCTCGTCCAAAGAACGCGGCGACGATTCCGCCGACTGAAGCGCCAATCAACAGATTCACCGACCAGGTCGCCGAGGAGAGCGTGTTGGCAATCAGGACTTCGCCTCTGGCGGCGATGTTCGGGATGACGGAATTGCGTGCCGGCTCAAAAAATGCCGCCATCACGGTCTCTGCCAGCAACAACGGATAGACCAGCCACACCATCGACGCAGAACGCACCAGCAGCATGGAGAGCACGATCACGAAACGGGCTAAATCGGCGGCGATCATCACATGTTTGCGGCGCAGGCGGTCGTTCACCACTCCGGCTGTGGGGCCAACGAAAGTTTGCGGCAGCACTTGCAATACCAGAGCAAGCGCAACGGAACTGGGATGCCCGGTCAGTTGCAGCAGAAGCGTGTAGATAGAGAGCGTGTAGAACCAGTCGCCAATTTCGCTGACGATCTGCGCCACCCAGAGGCGGCGAAAATTGCGATTGCCGCGTAGCAAGCGCACGTATGCAGCCAGCGTAATGGAGGGAAGGGCTCGTTCAGGTTGCGGTTCCATGCCAAAGGTTAGGGTAACAAACGCGGGCGTCGGCTTTCGGGCTTCGGGCGGCGGCGGGGATTGGTAACGGCGTCAACTTCAATCTCCGGCTCCACAGTTGCCATGCCTCGGTCACGCGAGATCATTGGCGAAACAATCCGTCAACGGGGCAGGACGCGTTGCGGGGACATTGATAAACACCTTTACCCGGGCGGGGTGTGCGAGCGCGAAGCGGAGTCAATTAGTGCGGGGCCTGACCTCATCAACTATCAGTGCGATGGGCCGCCGTGGGCTCGTTCCTATTCGGACGTTTGGAACTCCATGTTCTCGTCGACCGAAAGCTGCGCAGGCGTGCCAGAGGTGTTATCCCCGGAACGGGTAGCGATTACACGGAAACCGCCAGAACTGATCTGGACTTCGTAGACATAAGGAGGACGCTGGCGGGCACCGGCAAGGTAGTGGGTCGAGATCAGTTCGTCGAGGGAGGCGTATTTCCCTTCGTTGGTGAAATACTGGCGCTCAGCCGAAGCGATACCGACCAGATCGGTCTTTACGCCGGTGATGTTGATTGTGGCCTGCGGCGTGTTTGTCCCGGCGGCAGCCGAAGAGCTCTGCATTTGCCTGGAATAAATGTACATGCCAATGGCCAGTACAATGACGAGACCTAGAAAGCTGAACAGGCGACCCATATGTTCCTCCCCAGCGGCAATTGCATCGCGAAACGGAAGCGCTGACAAGTAACCGGAGTGCAGCGACTGCCCGGGCGGGAGTATGAGCGTTAACGCTGATTACCCGAGCCTTCCGTTGACGCGAGTCCGGCCATCCGCCTAAGATGCACGTGCGATTTCGCTAACAGAACGCATCTCTATTCGTCCCAACAACGGAGACTCGAACCATGAAGCGATGCTTGCGCCTGCTTGCCGTCATTCTTTTTTCGACACTCGTTTGGTCAACTCTCGCCTTCGCGCAGAGCGATGAAGTTGCTCCCAACGAAAACCTGGTAGCCGAAGGCATTCCAAAGATCCCTGTCTCGCTGGCCGATTCGGTTGGACGCTACAGCGAGTTTCGTGCGGCCGACTTCGAGAGTTGGCATCCAACGCGCCGCGAGATGCTGATCGAAACGCGCTTCGGCGATACCGCACAGGTACATCAGGTGAAGTTCCCGGGTGGCGCGCGCACTCAGCTCACGTTCTTCCCGGATCGGGTGGCAGGGGCCTGGTATCAACCAGGTGATGGCAGCTCTGCCTTGTTGATGAAAGACGTGGGCGGGGGCGAATTTTTCCAGCTCTATCGCTACGATTTCTCCACTGGCGACATCACGTTGCTGACCGACGGCAGGTCACGCAATACCGATCCCCGGTGGTCCTATCAAGGGGACCGCATCGCTTACGGTTCGACGAAACGCACGGGAAACGATGTCGATATTTGGGTGGTTAACGCCAGCGATGCTGCCAGCGCACGCATGGTGATGCAAAACGAAGGTGGGGGCTGGAGCGTCAGCGACTGGTCGCCGGATGGCAAACAATTGCTGGTCATGAACTATGTATCGGCGGCGGAGATTTACGTGTGGATAGTGGACCTGGCTTCAGGGCAAAAGCAGTTGCTGACTCCGAAGACGGGGGCGGAAACCGTGGCCTACAGCAATGCTCGCCTTGGCAAAGACGGCAAGGGAGTTTATTTCACCAGCGATCAGGACTCCGAGTTCGAGCGCCTCGCATACATGGACCTGAATTCTCACAAAGTCACCGTGCTGATGCCGGAGCTTAAGTGGGATGTGGACGAATTTGATTTATCGAAAGATGGGCGCTGGATTGCGTTTGAGGCAAATGAAGATGGGATCAGCGTGCTCCATGTTCTCGACACCCGGACGAACAAGGAAGTTCGGGTACCCAAGCTGCCGATTGGTGTGCTGAACGGAATCTCGTGGCGCGATCATACTCGCGAACTGGCTTTCAACCTGAGTACCGCGACCCAGGATTACGATGCGTACTCGCTCGATATGGCGACCGGGAAGCTGGAGCGATGGACCTTCAGCGAAACTGGCGGCTTGAACACTTCGGGATTCTCGGAGCCGCAGTTGATCCATTGGAAATCATGGGACGACCGGTCCATTTCCGGGTTTCTGTACAAGCCTCCGGCAAGATTCACCGGCAAACACCCCGTGATCATCGATATTCACGGTGGGCCCGAAGGCCAGGTCCGGCCTGGCTTCCTGGGACGCGATAACTATTACCTGAACGAGTTAGGCGTTGCCATGATTTATCCCAACGTGCGCGGGTCTACGGGATATGGGAAGACTTTTCAGAAACTCGACAACGGATACTTACGCGAAGGTTCGTACAAAGACATCAATACGCTGCTCGACTGGATACAAACGCAGCCGGATTTGGATGCGCAAAAGATCATGATTACCGGCGGCAGCTACGGCGGATTCATGACCTTAGCCGTCGCCACCAATTACAACGACCGTATTTGCTGCTCAGTGGATGTTGTGGGGCCGTCGAATCTGGTGACGTTTCTAGAGCATACGTCGGGGTATCGGCAGGACCTGCGCCGCGTGGAATACGGGGATGAGCGCGATCCGAAGATGCGTGCATTTCTGGAGTCGATCGCGCCTGCGAACAAGGCGAAGAATATTACGAAACCTTTGTTTGTGATCGCGGGGCAGAATGATCCGCGGGTTCCGGCCAGCGAGTCCGCGCAGATGGTACAAGTGGTGCGGCAGAATGGGACGCCGGTATGGTGGCTGCTGGCGAAAGATGAAGGCCACGGTTTCCATAAGAAGAAGAATCGGGATTATCAGTTCTACGCGACGGTGATGTTTGTGAAGGAGTATTTGCTGAAGTAGTCGTGGTTCGTTCGTCGTATGTCGATGGTTTTGCTGAAGTAAGCTAGCCAGTGCGGCTGTGGCCGCCCACTAAGGACTAACGACCAACGACGCTCGACGGCTTGCTCTTATCTTTATTGAGACCCTAACTTGAGCTTCAAATCTGCGGCGATCTGCTTGCCGTGGAAGCGGCCGTTTTCGATAAAGATTTCGTTAGTGCGTGAACCGGCCACGATCACGCCGGCGACATAAATACCCGGCACGTTGCTTTCGAGCGAAACTGGGTCGCACTCCGGACGGCATTGATCCTCCGACAATTCGATTCCCATGCTACGGAGAAAATCGTAGTCAGGGTGGTAGCCGATGAGCGCCAGGACGAAATCATTCTTCAGCCGGATGGTACCCCGGGGTGTATCGATGATGACGTGGTCAATTCCAATTTCCTGCACGGTGCTGTGAAAGTAGGCTTCGATATCGCCGTTCTTAATGCGGTTTTCGAGATCCGGCTTGATCCAGTATTTCACATGATGGTGCAACTGTGAGCCGCGATAGACGAGAGTAACGCGCGCGCCGTGGCGCCAGAGATCGAGCGCGGCAATGGCCGCAGAGTTCTTGCCGCCGATGACCAGCACATCGGTGTCGTAGTAAGGATGGGACTCGCCATAGTAGTGCGAAACCTTAGGCAAATCTTCGCCTGGAATGCCGAGTTGATTGGCGAGGTCGTAGTATCCGGTGGAAACGATTACCTTGCGTACGCGATAGTCGTGCGGGCGGCCGGCGCGATCGGTAGCGGTGATGATGAATTTTCCATCTTCACCCATAACGGTTTTGACCCACTCATACTGTCGGACGTCCAGGCGGTAGTGCTCGGCGACTTTGCGGTAATACTCGAGGGCTTCTTCGCGCGTGGGCTTTTGGTGCGCGGTGCTGAAAGGAATGTCGCCAATTTCGAGCAGTTCAGGAGTGGTAAAGAACACCATCCCTGCGGGATAGTGAAAAAGAGAGTTCACCAGGCATCCCTTGTCGAGAAGGATCACTTTCAGGCCGATTTTCTGGGCTTCGATGGCACAGGCGAGACCAGTGGGGCCGGCGCCGATGATAAGCACGTCGGCTCGCATCTCAGGATAGGGACTGAGCTTGGTCTGCGGGAGAGTATCAATCTCTTCGGCGGTGAGGAAGTCGGGCATGGATTTGCCAACGATGTCTCGCGGATATCAGATGGGGCAGAGACCGATGATTCTAGCATGGAGGTGCAGCGATCGAGCGGCGCTACCGATAAGATCTCTAGGACACCGCCTCAGCGCAACCAGCATGTGATCCAGCGCACATTTCGAGTTTCCGGCTGCGCGCTATAATTTTTTGGGTTATTTCATCCGTCGCTCTCATTCAGGAGACCTTATGTCGACCCTCGCCGAACCCGCAACAAACACGCGCATTGAATCCGACAGCATGGGAAAGATCGAGGTCCCATCGAACGTTTACTGGGGGGCGCAGACGCAGCGCTCACGGCTGCACTTCAACATTGGCCGCGATACCATGCCGCCTGAGTTGATTCGCGCCTTTGGCATTCTCAAGAAGGCTTGCGCACTGGTGAATCAGGACCTGGGCAAGCTGCCAGCCGATAAAGCCAGGCTGATTGTGCAGGCTGCTGACGAGGTGATTGCGGGCAAGCTGAACGATCAATTTCCACTGCGCATTTGGCAGACGGGCAGCGGCACGCAGAC
>JASIKQ010000696.1 GCA_030049565.1 Candidatus Sulfotelmatobacter sp. | reverse complement strand
TGCGTTACGGATTGTCCAGTCACCTTGCCTTCGGAATTCGATCAGGAACTGGGAGAGCGAAAGGCGATCTACCGTCCGTTCCCGCAAGCGGTCCCCAACGTGTTTGCGATTTCGCGGCGTGGAGTGTCTCCCTGCGAGGCGGCATGTCCCATTCATCAGGGCGCGCAGGGTTATGTGACTCTGATCGCCGAAGAACGATTCGAAGAAGCCCTCAAAGTCATTCTGCGCGATAACCCGCTTCCCTCGATCTGCGGCCGAATCTGCACCCATCCCTGCACCAGTGCCTGCACCCGCAGCGGTGTGGACGATGCGGTGAACATGCCGGCTCTGAAGCGTTTCGTTACTGACCAATTTCCCGAGTACAAACTGCCGCAACCAACCGTGCCTGAGCGTCCGGAAAAGGTTGCCATTATCGGATCGGGGCCTGCCGGTCTTCTTTGCGCCTACCATCTGCGGCAAAAAGGTTATGGCACAACTATTTTCGAAGCGCTGCCGGTAGCGGGCGGTATGCTGGCCGCCGGCATTCCTTCCTTCCGACTGCCGCGACCCATCCTGAACGCCGAGTTAGACCGATTACGCGCCATCGGAATCGACATCTTGCTTGAAACGCCTGTCGGCACAAGCATCCCATTCGAGGAGTTGCGCAAGAGCTACTCGGCAGTGTTCGTTGCCATCGGCGCCCACGTTGAACGCAGGCTGGGTGTTCCAGGAGAAAATTTGCCGGGCGTCACTGGCGGCGTGGAGTTCCTGAGACGCGTCAATCTTGGCGGGCCGAAAGCTGTGGGTCGCCGCGTACTCGTAGTAGGCGGAGGCAATTCCGCTCTCGACGCAGCCCGTACCGCCCTCCGTTGCGGGGCCGAGGAAGTAACCATCGTCTACCGGCGCACCAGAGCGGAAATGCCCGCCGATCATCGCGAGATCGAGGATGCCGAACGCGAAGGAATCAAGTTGTTGTTTCTGGCCGCGCCCAAATCATTCGTGCCCGGTCCCGGCGGAAGAGTAGCCGGCCTCGAGTGCCTGAAGATGAAGCTCGGTCCCCGCGACGCGAGCGGCCGCCCAACTCCGGAGCCGATTCCCGGCTCGGAGTTTGTTATTCACTGCGACGCCGTCGTGGCCACTATTGGCCAGGTTCCCGATGTCAGGGCTCTCGGCGAGCGGCTGGGTTTAGGCACCACGAAGTCAGGAACCCTGCGCTCCGATCCAGTCACTTTAGAGACAGAACTCCCGGGTGTGTTCGCCGGTGGCGATTGCGTGACCGGCCCCGATGTGGTGGTGACGGCGATGCTGGCAGGCAAAAAGGCCGCTAACTCGATCGACCGCTGGCTCAACCAGCAGGATCTTCGTGCCGGGCGTGAGGAAGAAGGACCATATCACACGCAATACGTCGTGGACACGGCCGGCGTGCTGATGCAACGCCAAATACGAATGTCCTCGCTCGAACCTGTCTTGCGCAGGAGGAAATTCGACGAGGTCGACACCGGCTATACGCGCGAGCAAGCGATCTCTGAGGCGAAGCGCTGCCTCGCCTGCGGGATCTGCTGCGATTGCCATATCTGTGCCACCGCCTGCCAGGCCAATGCCATCGACTACTTCCAAAAAGAACAGACGGTCGATTTGAATGTAGGCGCGGTCGTGCTCGCGCCGGGATACGAGATTTTCGATGCCCACTTGAAAACAGACTTGGGCTATGGCCGCTTCCCGAACGTGCTCACGTCGCTGGAGTTCGAGCGCGTTCTTTCCGCCTCCGGACCGTACTCCGGCCATGTGCAACGGCCTTTCGATAAAGTGCAGCCGAAGCGGATCGCATTTCTTCAGTGCGTCGGTTCCCGGGATGCCGAGCGCGATTATTGCTCCTCGGTCTGCTGCATGTATGCGACCAAAGAAGCCATCATCGCCAAAGAGCATTTGGGCGAAGGCCTGCAGTGCGACATCTTTTTCATGGATATGCGCGCCTTCAGCAAGGGCTTCGAGCAGTATTACCGCAGAGCTCAAGATCTGGGCGTGCGCTATATCCGTTCGCGCGTACCCAAGATTGAAGAGGTGCCCGCTTCCCGCAACCTGCTGGTCACCTATCTCGGCGAGAACGACAGGAAGTTCTTTGAGGAATACGACCTGGTCGTTCTGTCAGTAGGTATGCAGCCGCCCAAAGACGTCAAGCTGCTGGTGGAGCGATGCGGCATAGCTTCCAACTCTTTTGACTTCTGCCACACCGAGACTTTCCGTCCCGCCGAAACCTCGCGGAAAGGAATCTTCGTGGCTGGTCCGTTCGCCGAGCCTAAAGACATTCCGGAAACCGTGATGCAGGCCTCGGCATGCGCCGCTGAGGCGCTTTCGCTATTGCGGGAAGCCCGCGGATCGTTGATTACTCCCAAAGTTTACCCGCCGGAAAGAGATGTGACAGGAGAAGAGCCGCGCGTCGGAGTCTTTGTCTGCCACTGCGGCACCAACATTGCTGGCGTAGTGAATGTCCCGGATGTTCTGGAGTATGCCAAGACCCTGCCCAATGTCGTCTACGCAGAAAACAATCTCTATACCTGCTCGAACGATACCCAGGATCGCATCAAGGAAAAAATAGCCGAACACAAACT
>JASIKQ010000695.1 GCA_030049565.1 Candidatus Sulfotelmatobacter sp. | reverse complement strand
GCACGCGGCAGCCGGGACAAGTGCAGTCGGTGAAAGTCAGCCGCACCATCGCGCGCCAGGTGCTGGAGCAGGGAATTGCTATTCTGGGCAGCGATGTGCCCAGCAGCGACAAATTTCGCGATGTCGAAAGCCTCGCGGCCTCGCAAGTGCGTTCGCTTTTGTGCGTGCCCCTTACCGTCTTCCAACGCGTAATTGGCTGCATTTACCTGGACAGCGATGACGTCAGCCATCGCCTACACGAGGAAGACCTGCAACTGGTAACGGCGATCGCGGGCTTCTCTGCGGTGGCACTGGAGAATGCGCAGCGGCTGCACTGGCTGGAACAGGAGAACGAACGCCTGACAGTGGAAATCAGCCAGGAGCGCAGCCTGGTGGGCGAGGGCGCGCGCATGAAGGAGGTGTATCAGTTCCTGAAGCGGGCTGCGCCGACTGATTCGACCGTGCTGATTGAAGGAGAAAGCGGAACCGGCAAGGAACTGGCGGCGCGGGCGCTGCATCGCAACAGTCCGCGGGCGAGCAAGCCGTTCGTGGCCATCAACTGCGCCGCGATTCCCGAGACGCTCCTGGAAAGCGACCTGTTTGGTCACGAGCGCGGCGCGTTTACCGGAGCGGCGGCGCTGAAAAAAGGCAGACTCGAGATCGCCGACGGTGGCGTAGTTTTTCTCGATGAAATCGCTGAGCTTGCGCCCGCGCTGCAAGTCAAACTGCTGCGCGCGCTACAGGAGCGAGAGTTCGAACGCGTGGGTGGAAATTACCCGATTCGAGTGGACGTTCGCATCATTGCTGCGACCAATCGCAATCTCGAGCAGGCGGTGCGCGAGGGCAAGTTCCGTCAGGATTTGTATTACCGACTGGCTGTGCTGAAGGTCACCATGCCCGCGCTGCGCGAACGGCCGGAGGATATCCCCATACTGGTACGGCATTTTGTGCAGAAGCATGCCAAACGCTGCAAAGTGAAGCCGCGGCCGGTTACGCGCGAAGCGCTGGCCTGTCTGGTGAATTACGACTGGCCGGGGAATGTGCGCGAACTCGAAAACGCGATTGAGCGTGCGCTGGTGCTGGGCACATCGGAGATGATTCTGCCGGAAGACCTGCCGGAATCATTGCTGGAGCGTGCCCCTGCACCGGAGATGTCAGAAGCGAAGTATCACGCGGCGATCAAAGAACTGAAGAAGCAATTGATTCGCGATGCGGTTGAGCAAACCCAGGGCAGCTATGCCGATGCGGCGCGCATTCTGGGAGTGCATCCCAATTATTTGCACCGGCTGATTCGTAATCTGGAGCTCAGGGAAAGCTTGAAAGAGGCGTTGCGCGACATTCCGGCGCGCGGGTTGAGCGGGCTTTCGGGCGGGAATGCGTGAGGGGAGCCTCTAGCGAAGAGAAAAGGTCCGCCCGCTCCCCGCGTTTCGCCGCCTCGCCAGCCGGACGATGTGTGGCTGGTCCAGTCCTCTCGCGAATTAATCGTCGTACATCTCTCGGCGGTGGGCCACGCGCGTGACGCTAATGCGCTTGGTCGAATCGTCGATAAGGTAGACCACGCGCCAGTCGCCGACTCGGATTCGCCAATGGTCTTTATATCCCTTGAGTTTCTTGCATCCTGGGGGCCGAGGCGTTTCCGCCAGCGCTAGAATCTTGCGGTCGATACGGTTGAAAACGCTATCATCGAGTGCGTCGAGCTCTTTCAGGGCCGACGACTTGAGGACGATCGAGTAGTTAGCCACGCGGCTGGCTGCGCTTCAGGCGACGGGTGCGGTACTGCTCGTAAGCAATGCTCTTTTCCTTGCGGCGCGATTCGGAAACCAGGCCGTCCCAGAAATCCTGCCAAATCGCTCCATGGGTTTTCAGGTCGATTTGTACGGCCACGCGTTGACCCTTGTCGTCAGTCACGAATTGAATTCCGGTCATAGCGTCCTCGCCTTCGCATAGGGTGATCCTTTCGCAAGGATAGGCGGCGTGCGAGGGCCGAGTCAATAATTAGATTAAGGCCAATTTGCGTCGATCAGGGCAGCCGCAACTTCAGCAACGCCGCCGGATCCAGATACGTCCCCTGCCATCTGACCGCCACGTGCAGATGAGGACCTGTAGCCCGCCCGGTGCCGCCGCTCAGGCCGATGACCTGACCTCGCTTTACCTGCTCGCCTTCTTTCACCTTGAATTCGGAGAGATGCATGTAGAGCGTAAGCAGGCCCTGGCCATGGTCGATGACCACAAACCCTCCTTCAAAATAGAGTGGCCGCGCCAGCAGCACGGTTCCGCTGTTCATGGCTTCGACCGAAGTTCCGCTGGGCACGCGAAAGTCGAGGCCGAGGTGCGGGCTGGAAGTTTTGCCGTTGAACATCCTCTCGGAGCCGAAGACGTCAGAAATGGTCGCTTCGGCGGGCGCGGCGAATGATCCCAACCATTCGCGGTCGGGCGTGACCCGGTTCAGGTAATCTTTTTTTATTTGCTGGCCCTCTTCGATCTCCTTCTGCTGTTCGGGCGTCGGCTCGGTAAATTTGCTTTCCACGCTCAGCTTCACTTCGATTTTGGGATACTTGCCGCGGGCAACCGCAAACTTTCTTGTGAACGCAAGCTGTCGAGCCGGGGTTTTCCCGGAAGCAGTTTCGCCGCTCAATTCAAGTGCGTAGCTTCCGGGAGCGGTTTCCATGCTTACTCCCGCCAAAGCGAACCAGGTCCTGCTTTTCGCATCGAAACTGAAGGCGAACTCGTGACCGATCCAGCTTCCTTTCACTAACTTCAGCCTCGACGGGGGTTTTACTCGAAACAGAACAGGGCTGCCGTTGACCAGATGTGTGGGTTGTGCGCGAACGCTCCAGGTTGCGGCAAAAGCGCGTGGCAACGCGGCACTCAGCAATAAGAAGGTGAGAGCCCAGGGCAGGAACTTGGGAAAACCACCACGAAACAGGCCGCTGTTCACATCTTCAGCGTAGCACTCCTGGCGTCGCGTCCCAGCTATAATCGCGCGGGAGGAATTCTAGTTTGCAACCAGGCGACGGAGGAAAAAAACAGAGCGGGCTTGGCACACGCGCCGTTTGGGCTGGCGAGAAAGGCGAGCGCTGGCAGCGCGCCACGCAACTGCCCGTAGCCTTGAGCGTCTCATTTGGATATGACGACGTGCAGGATTGGCTCGAAGTGGCCCAGGGCAAGGCGCTGGGGCACATCTACAGCCGTAATACGAACCCGACCGTGGCGGCATTTGAAGAAAAGCTGCGAGACCTGGAATCCGCCGAAGCGGCAACGAGTTTTTCCAGCGGCATGGCGGCGATCAGCAATACCTTCTTCACGCTGCTTTCTCCCGGCGATCGCGTAGTTTCGATCAAAGACACCTACGGAGGAACGAACAAGCTATTCGTGGAATTTCTTCCGCGCTTCGGCATTAAGGTTGCGCTCTGCGACACTACGAATGCCAGGCAGATGGAAGCGGCCATCGGGCAGGGATGCAAAGTTGTGTACCTGGAAAGCCCGACGAATCCCACGGTCAAGGTTGTCGATCTTGCTCGGCTGGCGGCAGCGGGACATCGCGCTGGAGCGACGGTGGTTGTCGACAGTACGTTCGCAACCCCGATCAATCAGCAGCCTCTTGAACTCGGCGCCGATCTCGTGGTTCACAGCGCGACGAAATTTCTCGGCGGCCACGCCGATGCGCTGGGCGGCGTGGTATGCGGTCGTGCTGATCTTGTCGCAAAGATTTATCATTTCCGCGAAATTACCGGCGCGAGCCTCGAGCCGATGGCTGCGTATCTGCTGCTGCGCGGAATGAAAACGCTGCATCTACGCATCGCGCGCCAGAATGAGAGCGCGCTCGCGATTGCGCGGTTTCTGGAATCGCATCCTCGGGTCGAACAGGTCTTCTATCCCGGCCTGAAGTCTCACGAGAATCACGCCATCGCGCGCAGGCAGATGAACGGGTTTGGAGGCGTGTTGAGCTTTGCCATCGAAGGCGGATTCGAGGCCGCGAAGTCTTTCCTGCCACGGCTGCGTTGTGCACACCTGGCGGCAAATTTGGGAGCTGTCGAAAGCGTAGCCGGTCTACCATCGACCACGAGCCACGTCGAATCTACGCGGGAAGAGCGGGAATCAGCGGGGATACCAGAGGCGCTGATTCGCTA
>JASIKQ010000694.1 GCA_030049565.1 Candidatus Sulfotelmatobacter sp. | reverse complement strand
AGCTGCAGCGAGTAATCATTCGCGCCGAACAAGCCCGTTTCAGACTGTACATCACTATCTTTGGGAAAAGTGCCGACGGTTTTACTGATCAGTCCGGAGGTAACTTCGGCGGCATAATCGTCGCCATCTCCTACGGTTTGGGCGATCTGCCCTTTTCGCGGTCCGTATGGGATGTTGGGCGCGACTGTGCATTCGACCTTGTTCCACGCCAGCCTCGGATAAGAGGCTTGAAAGCATCCTTCGGCAGGTACCTCGGTCTGCGCGATGGCCTCGCGCCAGATTTCCTGGTTGCGGGCTTCCGGGTCATCGACCTCTTCCTGCGCGAAGGCGGAGCATAGCGAGGCGCAAAGAACACCGGCTGCGATCGCGAACCCGGCAATTCGAGACAAATGAATCACTTGTTTCATGGTTCTCCCCTTTTGAAGATTGGTTACGAAATCCTGGCATGCCCGAGGCTCATCGGCGAATCGTCGGTCTCGGACGCAACCGATGAGGGCGGAATTGTACTATATGAGGAGCAACCGAGCCCAAAGGAAAAAATCGTTGGTCTTCCTGGATGCGTCCCGAACGAAGAGTCCCCAATGCGAGTAGAACGCGTCGATTACATTGGGGACGCAAGTCTCTAGATGAACAACAGGCAAATCGGAAGTCAATTATTGTTGACCGACGACTACACTACATAAGTTAGCTGATCCCTCCGCCCCGAGCCGGCTATGACTATCGAGCTTCCCCATGACCCTTCGGTGTAAGTTATTGGGGCGACGAAAGATGGCTAAAGCCTTTGGGTAGAGTCTTTCTACTCCATCCGAAGTTCTCTATTATTCAACCAACGGATAGGGACAGAAAGTCCTTTCGTGTAGTGCTTTCTACCTCTTGCAGGAATTTGCAAAGCTACATAGACTCGCCTTCACCGTGTTCGATTTACCCACCGGCATCGGTGGTTCGGTATTATCTCCCCCTAAACAAACCTCGACGACGGTACGGCGTAGTTGTCTAACTGGCAGTGGGGCCATTTGCCACATTACGCGTGTTTTCTTGCTTCGTGAAATCGCGCCATGTGACTGAAAGGGCGGAGCCATGAGTGAGGCGGGACTAGCGACCCAAGCATTCCAGCCGGTGCAAACTGTTCACCGAGAGTTGGAACAAGCGCAGTGGTTTGCGGTCCGCACTCGCTCCCGCCATGAAAAACTGGTCGCCCGGCAGCTCGAGAATCAAGGCATCGAGTCGTTTCTTCCCGTGATCACGCAAGTTCGCGCCTGGAGCGATCGCCGCAAACAAGTCGAAACCCCGCTATTTTCCGGTTACACCTTCCTGCGAATAATTCACTGTTCCAACGAAAGAGTCCGCGTGCTCAAAACTCAAGGCGTGGTCAGTTTCGTCGGTGTGCATGGGTGCGGGACCCCCATTCCCGACCATCAAATCGAAAACCTCAAGACTCTCCTGGCCAGCAAAATCCATTATGAAGAACGCCCGTATCTCCGCCTCGGCCAGCGAGTGCGCGTTCGTGGCGGAGCATTGGACGGCGTACAGGGCATTCTGGTGGCGGAGAATGGCGATCGCAGCCTGGTGATCTCAGTTGAGCCGATTCAGCGATCGTTATGTCTCCGCGTCGCCGGCTACGAAGTCGAAGCGGTTTAGAGTTCTCCCATTTTCCCCCGGTTGAAAATCATCAGATATCACGTAGTTGCGAGGCTAGTCCTATGGACCAATTAGACAATAAGGTGAAAGCTAATAGAAATGGCAATGGCAATGCCGCGCCGCGATCCGAAGAATTCGTCGAGAATCCTGAGCACGGTCAGAATGAGCGTCATTTCTCGCTCCGCAGCTTGCGCGCCGAAGCGGAAATTTACGCCATCACTCGCACCCTGGAATACACTGGCTGGAATCGCCGCCGGGCGGCGCAGTTGCTTTCGATCAGCTATCGCGGAATTTTGTACAAAATTCGCCAGCACAATCTCAGCCCAAATACGGTTCGGCAGGTTCGGCCCTTGGCTGAGTCGGCAAAGGTAGAATAATCGGCCCGGCTGCGGTCCGAGGCCTGCGCTTTCGAGGGTGCCAGCGGCACCGTGCCAGGTCTGTTCTCTCCTTTGAAGCTGCCGCCAGGCGCAGCAGTTAAACGCTAGCAGTACGGAGGTCTTAAGTAATGATCATAAATTCAGCGAAGCAGCGCTTGCTGGTCGCCTTGGCGGTGCTCCTGCTCGGCACGATGATTGCCTCCGCGCAGACGACTGCCGCTTCCTATACCGCTCCGGGTACAGCAACGGCAGCGCCCGACGCGGCTAAAGCCGATGCTCCCAAGCCGGCGTCGAACAGCCCACAATTCAACTCGCGCACCCCGCGCTACCGCATTGAAGCGGGTGACTCATTTGATCTTACCTTCGATCTGAGCCCGGAGTTTAATCAGACAGCGGTCGCGGTTCAGCCCGATGGTTTCGTGACCCTGCGCGGAGTGGGAGAAATCAAAGTCGCGGGCATGACTGTTCCCGAATTAACCGCAACCTTGAAATCAGCTTATGG
>JASIKQ010000693.1 GCA_030049565.1 Candidatus Sulfotelmatobacter sp. | reverse complement strand
GGGCTGGGTGCGCAACTCGTTCGACGTAAATCGACCGAAGCGATCCTGAGCGACGCCGGACGCCACGCCGGCGGCTTGCGACGAGTGCTGGGAGCGCTCGACCTGACCTTTCTTGGCATCGGCGCGATCATTGGCGCGGGCATTTTCGTCATTACTGGGCAAGCTGCCGCACAATTCGCCGGGCCTGCCATTCTATTGTCCTTCATTCTGGCAGGCATCGCCTGCGCGTTCGCGGGTTTGTGCTATGCCGAGTTCGCGTCGATGATTCCCATCGCGGGCAGCGCCTATACCTATTCCTACGCGACTTTGGGCGAGTTGGTGGCCTGGATCATCGGCTGGGACTTGATTCTCGAGTATGCGTTTGGAGCGGCGACCGTGGCTGTAGGCTGGAGCGGGCATCTGCGTGCTTTTTTGCACGATATTGGCCTGGGCCTGCCCCCCATGCCGCACTCGGATTTCCTGCTCGCTGGCATGCACTTTCATCTCACTTACGACTACATCGGGTTTCTCGTCATCGCGGCTATCACCACAATTCTTGTCATTGGAATTAAAGAATCCGCGAACTTCACCACCGCGATTGTGATCCTTAAGGTTGCGGTCGTATGTGTGTTCATCGGGCTTGCCACCGCGTTCCTCGTCTCTCATCACGGGCAGCCGAACCATTGGCATCCCTTCATTCCTGCTAATACCGGAGAGCACGGACATTTCGGATGGTCGGGAGTTTTGCGTGGCGCGGGAGTAGTATTTTTTGCCTACATTGGCTTTGATGCAGTCTCAACCGCAGCCCAGGAGGCCAGGAATCCAAAAAAAGATATGCCCTTTGGCATTCTCGGATCGCTTGTCATCTGTACCATTCTCTACATTCTGGTTTCTGGGCTGCTCACTCGCCTGGTTCCATACCAGCAACTCAACGTGCCTGATCCAGTGGTGGTGGGAGTCCGAGTCGTCGGGCAGCAGTGGGCGACCTTCCTGATAGAACTCGGCGCAATTGCCGGCCTGGCGACGGTGATGCTAGTGATGTTGCTGGGACAGTCGCGAGTTTTCTACTCCATGTCGCGTGATGGCTTGTTGTGGCCATGGGCGAGCAAGATTCACCCGCGTTTCCGCACGCCCTACCTCAGTTCGATCATTGTCGGTTTGTTCGTGGCGCTGCTGGCTACGCTGGTCCCGCTGAGCGTTCTCGATGAGATGACCAGCGTAGGAACGCTGCTGGCTTTCGTATTGGTCAGCGCGGGCGTGTGGGTGATGCGAAGAACACATCCGGATCTCAACCGTCCCTTCAAAACGCCGATGGTGCCGTTGGTGCCGATATTGGCGATCTTGTTTTCAAGCGCACTGATTATAGGCTTGTCGCCCATGACGCAGCTTCGACTGGTGGTGTGGCTGGTGATTGGACTGGCCATCTACTTCAGCTACGGGCGCAAGCACAGCAAGGTGCAGCATTCCATTGCAAACGCAACCGAGACCGCGGTAGTGCGATCGATGGCGGATTGACTTGGTTCTTGGGAACGGCCCTCTGCGCACCGCGGAGGGCCATTTTGTTTTATATTCAGTCGTTGGCCGTTCGTCGTTGGTCGTTTGCCCTTCGCGTCGCGGGGACTGATTGGCATTTTGCCGACGACCGAGCAATCGGCTCCGGACGAAGGCGTCGGGGCAACGTGGAACACTAGTGGGCGGTTAGGAAAATCGATGGGCTCTCCAGACAGCGCGATTTCTGAACTCCACGTCAGACAGGTTTTCGGAATTGGGGAAGTTCTCTGGGCAGTTCTATATCGGCGCTGGCGGAAGCGCGCCCAGGATTGGCCAACTGTCCCGGGACGGATCGAGGCACGCGAATTCCTGCGATTTGCTACAAACGCAGGGTGGTTGAATGTTTCCTACAGCTACACCTTTCAAGGTGCGGCATTTTCTGGCGAGTTCCGCAAGTGGATCCTCTCGAAGAAGACCTCGAAGGCCGAGTCAGACCCAGAGACGATCGGTCTCTGCAGGCGTTTCCCTCTCGGGCCGCAAATTACAGTGCGAGTGAATCCACTCCAGTTGTCCAGGTCAGTCGTCGACCATGAAGATTGTTAGCAGCGAAGAAATGCGGGCCATCGACCGCGCCACCAGCGAGCGCTTCGGTGTCCCTTCGCTCGCTTTGATGGAAAATGCCGGCGCCGCGGTCGCCGATTTTGTTTCATCGCATTATGCCTCGGCAAAGCACATCACAGTTTTCTGCGGCAAGGGCAACAACGGTGGAGACGGCTTCATCGCTGCGCGTAAACTCCACGAGGGCGGAAGCACCGTCGATGTCATCTTGCTCGCCGACCCCGCCGACGTGAAAGGCGATGCCGCCGCCATGTTTGCCAAGCTTCCCGTAAAAGCGATTTCGATACGTTCGATTGAGGAACTGAAAAGCGAACGGCTGCAATCTTTGCTGAACCGTAATTTGCCCAATCATGATTTGCTGAATCAGGACTTCCTCAAGCGTAATCTCCTCATCGACGCGATTCTCGGAACCGGTTTCAAGCCTCCAGTGACCGGGCTTTACGCCGAGGCGATCGCTTTCATGAATGCGAGCAAGATTCCGGTAGTCGCAGTCGATATCCCCTCGGGCGCAGACGCCGATGCCCTAACCACGCAAACTGGAACGATTGCCCGATCCGACGCCATTGTCACCTTCACTGCGCCGCGCCCGGCGCATGTCTTCAGCTTGCTCACAACCGGCCCAACGGTGGTGGCTCCCATCGGTTCGCCGCCGGAAGCGATTGTTTCGGGGTTACGGCTGAATGTAACCGCCGCGCCAGACATTGCCGCAATGGTCGCGCAGCGTCCCGCAGAGTCGAATAAAGGCAACTATGGCCACGTTCTGGTAGTGGGAGGATCTGTTGGCAAGGCCGGCGCTGCGGCCATGGCGGGAATGTCTGCATTGCGTGCTGGCGCAGGGCTTTCGACAATAGCGACGGCGAAATCCGTGCTGGCAACCGTCGCCGGATTCCATGCCGAAGTAATGACCGAGCCTTTGCCGGAGACGGATTCGGGCACGATTTCGAGCCGGGCGCTTGAACGAATCTTCGAGCTCAGCAAAAACAAAAGCGTGCTTGCGGTAGGTCCCGGCATTTCGCGTAATCCGCAAACCGCTGAACTGGTGAGAAAGCTCGTCGGCAAATCCGAAACTCCGATGGTGCTCGACGCCGATGGGCTGAATGCATTTGAAGGCCGCACGAACGAACTGAACGGCAAGGGCCACATCTTAGTGATCACTCCCCATCCCGGCGAGATGGCGCGGCTGGCGGGATGCACCGTTGCCGATGTGCAGAAGGACCGCTTGGGAATGGCACGCACCTTTGCCAGCCAGCACGAACTGATCGTGGTCCTGAAAGGGCACCGCACGCTAGTAGCAAACCCCGAAGGCGACGTATGGGTGAACACGACGGGAAATCCTGGGATGTCCACCGGCGGCACGGGAGACATTCTCACCGGCATGGTCGCGGGCATGATGGCGCAGCATCCCAAAAATGCCTTCGCCGCCGTGCTCGCGGCTGTGCATCTGCACGGACTGGCCGGCGATGTCATGCGTGAAAAAGTGGGCGAGCATTCCATGACTGCAACCGACCTGCTAATAGGATTGCCCGAGGCATTCCGCCGAACCCGCAAGGCAGCGCAAGAGAACTCCGCCTGCTGGTAGGGAATTTGATAACGCACTAGCAGCAGGTTGCGTTGTTCCCCTTAGGCGTGCAAGCAGGTAATGTCGAAAAGCGCTCGCGAGCTTGAAGCGCTTCCACAAACGTATTTTGCTGATCCGAGGCGGAGCTTAGTAACCCCGCCTCCAGCTCGAGTTACGCTGCTCTGACTTTCTTCATCCGTTCCTCCATCTCTTTCGGCGCTACATCTTCCAC
>JASIKQ010000692.1 GCA_030049565.1 Candidatus Sulfotelmatobacter sp. | reverse complement strand
GAGATCCTTGACTGCGCAAAGAGCGCTTGCTCGGCGTGACAACTGTTCTACTCTCTCTCGTTTCATTCTGGACCCTTTTACTCCATTTCAAAACCCAAATAGGTTAACCCATCCGAGCGCTCGACTTGCAGCACTACGGGATCGCCTGTCTTCAGCTTCCCAATGGCTGCGCGCAGCGTCGCCATATCGGTGATCGGCGTCGTGTTGAGGGTGTGAATCACATCTCCGGTTTCGAGGCCGGTATCGGGCAGGATGAGGTCGGCGGCGCGGCCGAGCACGACCACTCCCGACTTGATGCGCAAATCGAGCTTGGATACGAGGTCAGGGGTCAGATCGACGGCCAGAATGCCGATGCGTGGGACCAGGCTCTTCTCAGCATCGGCGGCGTCAAAGAGTTGATCCATCTGGTCGCGATGTTCGATGGCTGGAATGTAGAGCGTTTGCTTCTGGTCGCCGCGCTGGATTTCCAGCTTGAGCACCTGATCGAGGCGATGAAGATAAAGTGCGGCCGAGAGTTGAGGCAAGGTTTCGATGCGGCGGTCGTCGGCAAAGAGAACGATGTCCTGGACTTGAAGACCGGCGGTAGCGGCGGGGCCGTCGGGCTTGACATCGGCGATAATGACGCCCCATTGCCGCGGGAGTTGCAGACCTTCGGCCATGGTCGGGGTGATTTCCTGGGCCACGGCGCCGATTTCGACGCGGTGAACGTGTCCATACTTGCGCAAGCTGTGGTAGACGAAATCGACGATACGTGCGGGGATGGCGAAGCCGAGACCTTCGCTGCCGCCGCCGCTGGAGAGAATGAAGGTGGTTATGCCCACGACCGATCCGTTCATATCGACGAGCGGGCCGCCGCTGTTGCCGGGGTTGATGGGCGCGTCGGTTTGAATATAAGTCATAGCTTTGGTGGGATCGGGCTGGCGCGCAACCGCGCTGACTACGCCCATGGTGACGGAATTCTGAAGCCCTTCGGGGCTGCCGATGGCGAAAACGAGCTGGCCGACGCGTGGGCGTGTCTGAGTGAGAAGTTGAAGCGTGGGAAGATCGTGGCCATCGATCTTGAGCAGCGCGAGGTCGGTTTCCTTGTGCGTGCCGATGAGGCGGGCTTCAAGGATGTGGCGCTTGCCTTCGGGCACGGCACGGCCGGAGTCACCCGGAAGCGGCAGAGCTACGCGGATGCGCTGCGCGCCTTCGACGACGTGGTTGTTAGTGATGATGTAGCCGGTAGGATCGACGATGACTCCCGAGCCGACAGCGTGCTGGCGCACGATGAGGGCGGTTTCGGTGCGGTCTTCTTCATGTAGCGGTCCGTAGCCGGTGACCAGAATCTGCACCACTGCGGGACAGACTTTGGCGGCGAGGCCTTCGAGAGCGTTGTTGAGCTGAAGCAGAGCGGCGGCGGCAGGAGCGGATTCGTCAGGCCTGGGCTGAGGCTTTTCCTGCGCGGGCTTGGCCGCAGGGGTTGAGGTCGGTTGAGTCTGCGCCGGAGATTGTGCCGCGAACAGGCAGACGGTCAACAGAATGGATCCTGAGACACGGGCAAGGGTGTGCAGAAAAATCGATTTCGATTTTGATGAGGCTGAATTGGGCATGAGCAGAAACTCCTGAGCGAATACCGAATGCTTCTAGTTAAGACGCTAAGAAACAGGCGAGGTTGCAGATCTGATTAGAGGCAATTTGCGGCAACGAATTGTGATCGGTCAACACTCCATAGTTTTCAATTTCGGACTTACGGCGAGCTTGGCCTCGGTTGCGCGCTGTACATCTTCGGCGGTCAGATCGGGGGCGACTTCTTCCAAGATGAGACCGTTCTTAGTTACGCGGATGTAGGCCATCTCGGTGACGATGGTATCGACCACACCGACTCCGGTGAGTGGCAGCGTGCACTTTTTCAGAATTTTCGGAGCGCCTTCGCGGGTGGTGTGCTCCATGGCGACGACCACGCGGCGTGCGCCGGCGACCAGGTCCATGGCGCCGCCCATGCCTTTGACCATTTTGCCCGGGATCATCCAATTGGCGAGATTGCCGGCCTCGTCGACCTCCATGGCGCCGAGCACGCTCAGATCTACATGCGAGCCGCGGATCATGGCGAAGGAATCGGCGCTGGAAAAATATGACGTGCCCGCCATCTCGCTGACGGTCTCTTTGCCTGCGTTGATGAGATCGGCGTCTTCCTGGCCCTCGACGGGATACGGGCCGATGCCTAACATGCCGTTCTCGGATTGCAAGATGACTTCGATGCCCGCGGGAACGTAGTTGGAAATCAGTGTAGGCATGCCGATGCCGAGATTGACGTAGAATCCGTCGCGCAGTTCGCGGGCGATGCGCTTGACGATGCGTTCGCGTTTGTCGGTGTCTTTAGGAGCCTTGGTCATAATCGTCGTTGGTCGTTGCGTTCAGGCCTCGCCGTTTCGAGCTTCGGCTTTTAGCTACACATTTGCTTTTCTCAGGGTTCGCTTCTCGATTCGTTTCTCGTATGATTCGCCTTGAAAAATTCGTTTTACGTAGACGGAGGGCGTGTGCACCAGGTCGCCATCGAGTTCTCCTGGCTCGACCAAGTGTTCGACTTCGGCGATCGTAATTTTCGCTGCGGTCGCCATGATGGGATTGAAATTGCGCGCCGTCTTGCGATAGACGAGGTTGCCCATGCGGTCGCCCTTCCAGGCTTTGATCAAGGCGAAATCTGCCTTCAGCCAGCGCTCCATGACGTAGATGCGGCCATCGAATTCTCGGGTTTCTTTGCCTTCGGCGACTATGGTACCGACGCCGGTGGGGGTGAAAAATGCGGGGATGCCCGCGCCCGCGGCACGGATGCGCTCGGCGAACGTGCCCTGCGGCACGAGATCGAGTTGAAGCTTTCCTGAAAGCACCATCGATTCGAGCAGCTTGTTTTCGCCGACGTAAGTGCCGATGTGGCGGCGAATCTGCCCGGCGGCGAGCAGCAAGCCGGTGCCGAAGCCGTCGACGCCCGCGTTGTTGCTGATGGTGGTGAGATTTTTCGAACCTTTACGGACGAGGGCGCGAATTAGATTTTCGGGAATGCCGCAGAGGCCGAAACCGCCCAGCATGATGACCGAGCCGTCGACGACATCATGGATGGCTTCGTCGGCGTTGGCGACGACTTTATTCATGGCGTCCGCATTCTAAATCAAAGTCCACCACGGAGGCACGGAGACACGGGGAAACGGTAGTGCCTCAGTCACACTTTTCGGACACTTCGGGGGAACAGCAGACCCCAAACTAGCGCGAACTGCGGTTCTTTTTCGGGCCCTCTATATGGCTCCGGGTCTCTGCGGCAAAAGCTTCTTGAGGTCTCTTGGACAAGCGATGAGCCTGCTCGAACTCTTCAGCCAATTGACGCGTGCTGAGGTTCTCTCGGATGTGCGCCAGGCGCTGCTCCAGTTTGAACAGAGCCTGTTCCAGATTCTCTTTATTGGTGATGGCGATGTCGCGCCACATGGAGTAGGGACTCGCCGAGATGCGTGTCAATTCGTGGAGGGCGCGGCCACCGGCGGGGAAAAGGGAGGCTTCCTGACCGAACTCTTCTACCAGCGTGGCAGCCAGCGCCGTGGAGATCATTTGCGGCAAGTGGCTGATCCAGGCGCAGAGGCGATCGTGCTCATCAGGTAGAAGCGTGACGATGCGGGCGCCGATTTTTTCGATCCAACGTGTGAATTCGGAGAAAGTTTCATTGCGAAGGTTTTGCCGTGGGAGCGGGGTCAAGAACCAGACTGCATTCTGGAATAGGTCGGCATCGGCGTGATCGATACCGCTGTGTTCTTTGCCGGCCATAGGATGTCCGGCGAGAAATCGTTTAACGGCGTCTCTGCCAAACACGCTAATGGCGCGGTCGACCACCGCCTTCTTCGTGCTGCCTACGTCTGTCAGCAGCGTATTTGCCCGCAAGACGGGGGCGAGACGTCCGATGAGATCGACGATGGCGAGAACGGGGGTGGCGAGAAGTACTACGTCACTGCCGCGCACGGCTTCCGCGGGGTCGACGAAGCCGGAGTCAATTGCACCCCGCTTCTTAGCTTTTTTCAGGGCGGACTCGCAATCACAGCCGACGATTTTGCCCGTGAAGCGGCGTTTTCGCAGGGCGAGAGCGAACGAGCCGCCGATCAGGCCGGTGCCGACGATGGTGATTTGACGCATGGAGGATTTAGTAATTGGGGAATTTTGTAATTGGGCAATTTGACGAGCAAGCATCCAACAGGCAGCTCACAGGCAAAAGCACAACACAGATTTTCAATTACACAATTACTAAATTACTCAATTACGCAATCTTCCTTCCCACTGCCGGGGCAATCATGCGAAGTTCGTCCATCAGTTTTGCGAACTGCTCGGGGAATAAAGATTGCGCGCCGTCCGACCATGCTTTATCCGGCATGCAGTGGACTTCGATCAACAGCGCATCCGCGCCCGCGGCTACCGCAGCTCTTGCCATAGGTGAAACCTTGTCGCGACGGCCGGTGCCATGTGAAGGATCGGCGGTGATAGGCAGGTGGGAGAGTTTGTGAACAATCGGAATCGCAGAAATATCCATCGTGTTGCGCGTGTAGGTTTCGAAGGTACGGATGCCGCGCTCGCAGAGAATAATTTCGTAATTTCCTCCGGCCATAATGTATTCGGCCGAAAGCAGCAACTCTTCCAGCGTGGCGGCGATACCGCGCTTCAGCAGCACCGGTTTGCGAACTTTCCCCAGCTCGCGCAGCAGGTTGAAATTTTGCATGTTGCGCGCGCCTACCTGAAGAATATCGACGTAGGGCTGCATTAGCGGAATCTGAGAGATTTCCATCACCTCGCTGATGACGAGCAGATTGAACTTTTCCCCGGCTTCCCGCAACAACTTGAGCGCGTCTTCGCCGTGGCCCTGGAAAGAATAGGGAGAGCTCCGCGGCTTAAAGGCGCCCCCACGCAGGACTCGTGCTCCAGCTTTGCTGACGATCTCGGCGGTGGAAAAAAGCTGCTCGCGCGTTTCTACTGAACAGGGCCCCGCCATCACGACGACGTCGTTGCCGCCGATGCCGATGCCGTTCGGCAGTTTAACAACTGTTCCTTCGGGACGGAAACTTCTCCCGGCCAGCTTATAAGGCGAGCTGATGCGGTGAACTTCCTGCACGCCGGTGAGCAACTCGAGGTTGCGAATATCGCACTCGATGCCTGCGCCCACGGCGCCGAGCACGGTTTGGCGCGCGCCGGTGGAGCGGTGTACTTCGAAGCCCAACTTCACCAGGTGATCGATCACCTGCTGAATTTGGGACTCGTCAGCTGTTTCCTGCATTGCGACAATCAAGCTTTTGGCTCCTAACTCCTGGCTGTTAGCCTTTAGCCGTTAGCGCTCAGCTTCCAGTTCATCGTTCATAGTTCCTAATTAATGGACGCTGAGAGGTGACGGCTGACCCCTAGTTTAATCGTTCACTTCTGAATCCAATTCTGTCTCGGACTTGGTGGTCCTGGCTAAACCAACCATTTCATCTTTCTGAATGTTGCGCATTACGTCCATGATGCGTTCGAAAATTCGAACCAGATCGCGCTCCGGAAGCGGGCCACGATTCAATTTGGCAACATTGTCGAACACTGTACGCTCGCGGTCGGGCTCGTAAATCGGCAGGTTCGTGTGACGCTTCAAACGGCCGATCTCGACGGCGGCGCGAGCGCGCTCGCTGAGCAGTTCCACGAGACGCTGATCAAGCTCGTCGATTTTCTTACGCCAATCTGCGATGTCCATCGGAATCGGCTCAACTATCAGCTTTCAGCAAGACACAGATCCCTCGCCTCGCTCGGGATGACACAAGGATTACACATTACCAGCGACTTGAGCTGACAGCTGAAAGCTGACAGTTGTTAGCTGCTTTACGAATTCTGCCACAGCGCGAGCTTCGCGCCCGCGATTGCGCTCGATAGTTTCGACAATCGCGCTGCCGACTACGACCGCATCGGCAAACTTGCCGACTTCTGCGAATTGCTCGGCGTTAGAAATGCCGAAACCCACCGCGATGGGCAATTTTGTGACCCGCCGCAGGCGAGTAACCAACATTTTCGCATCGCCGGCGAGTTGCTGCCGAGTGCCGGTTACTCCCGTGCGGGAGACGGCATAAATGAATCCTTGCGATGCCCCGGCAATTCGCTTTAGGCGGGCGTCGGGGCTGGTGGGTGCGGCGAGAAAAATTGGCGCCAGGCTATGCTGATGCATGGCGCGCAAGTATTCCTGCGATTCTTCGGCCGGCAAATCTGTGATGAGAACGCCGTCGGTACCTGCGTGGCGCGCGACCGTGCAGAATTTTTCCATGCCCATGCGGAGAATCGGATTCAAGTACGAAAAGATCACCAGGCCGGTTGACTGAGCGTGCTCACGAATTTCGGCCGCCAGGGTTAGCACTTGGGCCAGCGTAGTCCCGTTCCTGAGGGCGCGTTCACTGGCTCGCTGAATCACGGGACCATCCGCCAGCGGATCACTGAACGGGACGCCGAGTTCGATTACGCCGGCGCCCGCGTCAATTGCCGCGAGGACGATCTCTCGCGTGGCGGCGAGATCGGGATCGCCACAAGTGATGTAGGCGACGAGTGCGGGCTTTCTGTAGAAGGCTAGGGGCATGAAGTCATTTCGCCATTGAGTGATTGAGTCATTGGTGAATGACTCCAGCTCTCAAGGCTATTTGTTTTTGCTCAATCCAGCTTCAGATTTTCTCTTAGTATTCCAATATCTTTATCGCCGCGGCCGGAGACGTTCACGATTACCGCATCCGTTTTCTTCATCTTTGGCGCACGCTTGATCACTTCGGCAACCGCGTGCGCGGATTCGAGGGCGGAAATGATCCCTTCGGTGCGCGCCAGCAAACTTGTCGCTTCCAGTGCTTCCGCGTCGGTTGCGGAAACGTACTCGGCGCGGCCAGCGTCGCGCAAGGCCGCGTGCTCCGGGCCGATCGACGGATAATCGAGTCCGGCAGAAACCGAGTGCGTGTTGGCGATCTGGCCGGCGGCATCCTGCAGGACGTAAGAATAAGTGCCCTGCAAAACTCCGGGTGAGCCGCCGTGAAATCGCGCGGCGTGCTCTCCGAGCGCGTCACTGCGGCCGCCGGCTTCGACGCCGATCAGGCGGACGTTTTTGTCTTTTATGAAGTCGTAGAAAATTCCAATGGAGTTGGAACCACCGCCTACGCAGGCGATGATGGCGGCGGGCAGCTTCTTCTCGGCTTTCAGGATTTGAGAGCGGGCCTCGCGTCCGATGACGCGATGAAAATCGCGGACCATGGTGGGATAGGGATGCGCGCCGAGCACGCTGCCTAATAAGTAATGCGTGGTGCGGACGTTCGTGACCCAGTCGCGCATGGCTTCATTGATGGCATCTTTGAGCGTACGCGAGCCGGAATCGACGGCGCGCACTTCGGCGGCGAGCAGTCTCATGCGGAAAACGTTTA
>JASIKQ010000067.1 GCA_030049565.1 Candidatus Sulfotelmatobacter sp. | reverse complement strand
TCCTACGAAGCCACGCCTCTCGACATGGCGGGCGCCTACACCTCCTTCGCCAACAATGGTGAGCGGCTCTCGCCCATTCTGGTCAACTCAGTGCGCAACGCTAATGGAGACGTGATCGCCAACTTCAACACCGATCAGCGGCAGGTGCTCGACCCGCGCATCGCCTATGTCATGACCAATATGATGGAAGGCGTTATCAACAACGGCCTCGGCTACACCGCCGTCCGCCTGCGCGGATTCATGGAGCCCGCCGCGGGCAAAACCGGCAGCTCGCACGACGGCTGGTTCGCGGGCTACACCTCGAATCTGCTGTGCATTGTCTGGGTCGGCTACGACGACTACAGCGATCTTCGCATCACCGGCGCCATGACCGCCGCCCCCATCTGGACCGAGTTCATGGAGAAAGCCGCCGTGCTGCCGCAATACTCCGACATGAAGGAATTCACCCAGCCCACAGGCGTGGTCGATGTGCAGCTCGACAAGGTGACTAACCGGCTTGCGACCAACTCGTGTCCTGACGATTACACTGCCGCGTTCATCGCCGGTACCGAGCCGCGCGAAACCTGCGACCAGCAGAACGGCATCGCCGGATTCTTCTCCCGCGTCTTCGGCACGCATGAGAAGGTCCTGCCGCCTCCGAACTCGGCGAATGCGCAGAACGCGCAAGGCCAGAACCAAGACCAGAACGCTGACGCGGAAAAGAAGAAGGGATTCTTCGGCAAGATTGCAGGAATCTTTAAGGATGACAAGGCGTCTTCTCCGCCGCCGCCGAAGCCGCCAAGCAATCCTCCGCCCGCACCGCAGTGAAGTAGTTCTACAGTTTGCTGAAAAACTCGATTTTTGGGTGGCGCAGGGTTTCCAGCGCTGGCGATAAAGGCTTTCTTTTCTGCGAGGGACCTAGCCCCCCCCAGGTGCCGAGCGCGAGTTTTTCAGCAAACCGTCTATCCGATATAACGCAAGCCTTCCACTATCGCCTTATGCGAGATGCGGCGCGCGGGAAAAATCGCGCTCAGGCAGCCGACCATCACCGCAACCAAAAAACACATCAGAAAGGTTGGCCAGCGCAGCTTTAGTAGCACCTGAAAGCCTTCGCCGCCGGCCGATGTTACGAGCGCGTACACCATGGCGACCGCGGCCACCGATCCCATGAACCATGCCGCCACACATAGGCCAATCGATTCGCCCAGCATCAGACATAGTAGCGTGCCTGGCGCGAAGCCTAGCGAGCGCAGCACCGCAACCTCTCGCGTGCGCTCGCGAATCGACATGGCGATCGCACTCGCCGACGTCAGAACCGTGGCAAAAAGCACAGCGAAGCAAATACTCAGAATGAACAACTTCACGTTGCCCAGACCCTCGATAATGTGGATGTTAAACACCTTCTCGGCCTCGGTGCGGGTGGGCGCAGGGGAGTCCCGGAACATGTTGTCGACCGCGACTGCGATCGCTCCCACATTTTTTGGTGAGTCGGCGAGGATCACGAAAACCTGGTGCTGCCCGCCGTGCAAGCTCCGCTCGACACAATCCCAGTTGAAAAATAGCGGCCCGTTAGGCATGGGCGAATGGTAGATTCCGCGCAGCGTGAGATCGAGGTTCACGGGGTAGCGCACGCCCTCGATCAAGATGTGATCGCCGATTTTCCAGCCACGGCTGCGCGCCAGTTCGGCACTGGCAATAGCGCCGGCGGGATCGCGTTTCCAGGCGGCAGCCTGGTCTGCGCTCAGGGCGAAGTCCGGATAAACCTCCGGAAAGGTTCCCGCGTCCGCGCCAAACTGGCCGAACTCATCCTGTCCTCTGCCGGTTTTGTACACGCCATCAAACACATTCGCGGCCGTCACGTTGACCACTCCCGGCAGTGCTCGAATTTTCTCTTCGTAGTAAGTGGGCAGGCTGAGCGAGAACGAAGCGCGATGGCGGCAAATCAGGCGCAGCGCGCCCTGCGCCGTCCAGTTCTCGACAAAGAAGGTGCGCCAGACGGTGACCATGAAAATCAGCAGCAGGAACGAAAATGCCAGGCTGATGCCAGTGAGCAGGCTTCGCCGTTTGTTCCGCAGAATGTTTTTTATAACAAAGCGCGGAAGCGTCATACAAGCTCGCCTATTTCCGTTGCATCGATTCGATGTAGCGCGTGACCGCGTCCAGCCTTACTTCGCCCCAGTCCTGGTCGGCTTCGACTTCATGGAAGATCGGTCCCCAGACGGGCATCTTCCGGTCACCGTGAGCGGCCAGTCGAGTATCTGTTCCCTCGATCACGTCTTTTACGCGACTATAGGGAAATTTCCCGCTGTTTTTGCGTGAGATTACAGTCAGGTCCGGTGCTGCGTGCCCCGGCGCAGTGGCGGCGTGCCCATTTCCTTGTCCATCCGCTCCATGACATGCGGCGCAATAATACTGAAAAATCCGGCCTCCCTCGATAGGGTTGCGCACTTGCGGATTATTATCCCGGGATGCGTGAGTTTGGCAGAAGCCAGCAATAGGAACCACGCAGAGTAGAGTAAGAATCAGGCCAGGACGCATGGTACACCTCCCTGGAAGGCGCGCAGAAGTTGCCCCTAATACTCCAGTTTGTATGCTCCTATGGGAGCTCGCAGTTGTCCGTGCCGTAGCGCACACCGTGCCGTGACAAGTGGCCGCCGCCATATGCCATCGCCTTGCTCGCGGAACATTGACCTGCGCTGCCACGTAGCTGAATACAGATATGGAGAGCTCAGACCCAGCTCGTTCCTGGGCATACGTTGCTGCTTACTTTGGAGTGTGGGTCGCCGCACTTCTTCTTCTCAGGGGCTTCTACGGGTTTGCGTTCGGCGAGGCGATCGCGGCGTTGATAATTCTCGGATTGGCGCTGCCGGCGCTCAGTCTGTTATCAACGCGGAATGTTAGAGCTCTGTCTTATATGGTGGTTCGTCCTCTGCCAGAGGGCGCATTTCTGCTCGCTTATCTAGCGGTCGTCACGGCCGTTCTCGTCTGGGGATTTGGCGGCGTTTCGCGCATTACATCCGAGCCGGCTCACACAATTATTCTGCTGGCTTTGAAAATCGTGACGGCCGTAGTCGTACCTGCAACGGCACTCGTGCGTATCGGTGGATATAAGATCCGCGAGCTGGCGCCTGTTTCACTGACCGGGAGCGCGCTGAAACCAGCGCTGGGGATGTCGTTAGCGGTTCTGCTCATGCAGATGGTTCTCGGGCGCGGCCTTCAGGAAGTTCGCCAAGCCCATCTGCCGGCTTGGGTCATTGCAGTGGCTGCACCCCTTGCCTTGGCGTGGCTTGTGATCGAGGTTGGTGTTGTCGAGGAATTTTTCTTCCGCACCCTATTGCAGGAACGCCTTGCAGCCATGCTGCATTCGCCCTGGGCTGGGCTGGTGCTGGCCGCCCTGTTGTTTGGCTTGGTTCACGCGCCTGGCTTGTACTTGCGCCCTGCGGCGACACAGGAAGCGGTCGGCTCACATCCCACACTGCTGCTGGCGGTGGGATACTCGATCGTGATGACTTCACTGGCTGGGCTATTTCTGGGCGTCTTGTGGATGCGGACGAAGAATTTTGCAGTCGTGGTTCTGGTGCATGCTGCAGGTGACCTGCTGCCCAATCTTGTTCCCTGGATCAAGGCTTTCCATCTGGCGCGATAACGCGTCGCTTCCCTTAGATAGCCAGTTGCGCCCGAAGCGCAGCACAACCGATTCTGCCAAGCGATCCCGTCAAAACCGGTTATTCTCTGACTGTAGCCAATGAGCGCGAGGAAGCCATGAAGCAGCACATCTACGAAGTCCGCTTGGAGTGGACCGGGAACGACGGCGAGGGCACGAAGAGCTATAAATCTTATCGCCGCGACCACACTATTTCAGTAGAAGGCAAGCCGGACATCCCTGGCTCAAGCGATCCCAACTTCCGCGGCGACGCTTCGCGCTACAACCCGGAAGAGCTGCTGGTTGCGAGCCTTTCCGCTTGTCACATGCTTTGGTATCTGCATCTGTGCGCGGTGAATCGCATTACGGTGGTGGGCTATCGCGATTCGGCTTCGGGGTTGTTGCGGGAGAACGATGACGGCTCGGGAGAGTTCGCTCGCGTGACGCTGAAACCCGCGGTGACGATTTCGGCTGGAGATCAGGCGAAAGCGCGTGAGCTGCATCACCAGGCGCATTCGCTGTGCTTCATTGCCAGGTCGGTGAATTTCCCGGTGGAGGTTGAGGCGGAAATTTTGCCTTCGAGTGCGGGTTGAAAACGTGCGGTTGGGGGGACAGGAAGGCCGAATCCCAAGCGGGGCGCCCGGGAGACTACAGCCACCTTTCCAATGAGTTTTAGTTAATCAGCGCTGGCGCCGGTTACAACCGGAAGCCGCCATCCCTCACACTCCGGGCACCGTTCTGGCTTTTCAGTCACACGTGTGAGCGTTTCTCTCACGCGCGGGCTTTTCGTGGTTTCGCGATGGTTTTGCACGTAGACCGCCCCCAGGAACCACCCGATCACGAACAGCCAAGACCCTATCGCGAAGCAATCAAAGTACGTCATCTG
>JASIKQ010000691.1 GCA_030049565.1 Candidatus Sulfotelmatobacter sp. | reverse complement strand
GCGGTACAATCAGCAATCCGCACGCAGGGGGATATATTCACCTCGCGAATGGTTCCGCATATGGAGAGAGCATCCGGCAGCTCGATTCCGGTTTCCGGCTGGCGAATGGCGAAATTTCTTTTGAAAACATGCACCTATTCCACGACGGCGCATTGATCACCGGCGATGCCGCTTACAATCCCGCTGCGCGCAGCTTCCAAATCGACGTAACCGGAAACAACTTCGACCTGGCGCAATTACGCCGGCTTTGGCCGGATCGTTTGACCGTCGAGGGGCAGGCAAATTTTGTCCTTAACGCCTCGGGGAGCACCGAGACGCCTTCGATCAACGCGAAGGTGCAGATACAGAATCTCACCCTCGATCAGGAACTAGCGGGTAAATTCGATCTGCAAGTCGTTACCGAAGGCAGTGAACTGCATCTGACCGGAAGGTCCAATTTTCAACGCGGATCACTGCACGTGGCGGGCGACATCGGGCTGAGAGACGGCTATCCGATCAATCTCAAGTTTCAGATGGATCAACTCGATCTCGATGCACTGTGGCGCTCATACATGCGCGGGCGGCTGACCGGACATTCCACCGTTACCGGCTCAGCCGAACTCAGCGGGCCATTGCGTCAGCCCACCAACTGGACGGCCACCGGCACTTTGAGCGAGCTTTCCCTCGACGTCGAAAACATGAAGCTGCACCAGCAGGAGACGATCCGTTTTTCCGCCGCCAACCAAGCCCTCAAGATCGAGCAGCTTCATCTGATCGGGGAGGGAACGGATTTCATCGCGCGCGGATCGTTACAACTCGGCGGTGATCACGCTCTCGATCTGACCGCCGACGGCAGCCTCGATCTCAAGTTACTATCGGCGTTTGATCCAAATTTCACCTCTACGGGCACGGCCACAATGAGTGTGGCAGTAGGTGGCACTCTTGACGAGCCTCGGCCGCAGGGGCGTTTTCAGCTGACCAATGGCTCCATTGCTTACTCCGGTTTGCCGAGCGGCCTGACTGAGCTCAACGGGTCCGTGACCTTCTCTCGCGACCATCTCCACATCGATACGCTCGCTGCGCGCACGGGCGGCGGCACGGTTGATCTGAAGGGCGACGCCACTTACTTCAATAAGCAACTCAATTTCAGTTTTACAGGGACCGCAGACGAGGTGCGCTTGCGTTATCCTCCCGGGGTGAGTTCCACGGCCGACGCCGAGTTGCACTGGATTGGAACGCCCGCCGCTTCCACCGTTTCGGGCGATATCCGCATCAACAAAATGGCGGTGACTCCAGGCTTCGACTTCAGCGCCTACCTGGAGCGCAGCCGTCAACTCACAAATGTAACCAGCGCCAATTCGCGGCTCAATAACATAAGACTTGACGTTCACGTGGTGACTGCGCCGGAATTGCAGATGCGCACCGCCATCGCTCGGCTCTCCGGCGATGCCGATCTCAAAGTTCGGGGTTCGGTGGCGCAACCCGCTCTGCTGGGTCGGGTGGATGTTCTCGAGGGCCAGGCAACCTTTCACGGGACGCGGTTCACGCTGGAGCGCGGCGATATCACTTTTGCCAATCCCGTGACCATCGAGCCGCAGCTCAATCTCCAGGCCTCAACCCGTGTGCGCAACTACGATCTGAACGTTACTCTGACGGGCACTCCTGATCGCGGCCTCAATCTTAACTATCGCTCCGAGCCGCCGCTGCCGAAGTCCGACATCATTGCCCTCCTTGCCCTTGGCCGCACCAGCCAAGAATCCGAGCAATTGCAGGAGCAATCGAGTGGTGCCGCGTTTTCCGACCAGGCCAGCGCTCAAATATTGAATGAGGCACTGAACAACACCGTCACCAGCCGCTGGCAACGGCTGTTCGGCGCCAGCAACATCAAGATCGACCCTCAGGGTCTCACCACCGAAACCAACCCCATCAGCAACGGTCCGCAAATTACTATTGAGCAGGAATTCGCCAATCACGTGTCGCTCACCTATTCCACAAACGTGTCGCAGAGCTCGCAGCAGATTATTCAGGGACAATATTTTTTTGATCGCAATATTTCTACCGTCGGCACCCGTGATCAGAACGGCGTGGTCAGCTTCGATCTGCTCGTCCGCCGTCGCAAGAAATAATCCTGGATTCATGGACAATCCCGCTGCCGCGCGTCAATTCATGGTTGAATCTCAACTGCGTGCGCGCGGTATCGCAGATGAGCGCGTGCTCCAAGCGATGCGGCGGGTACCACGCCATGAATTTGTTCCCGACCCGTATCGCGAGCATGCTTATGAAGACGGCCCGCTGCCTATCGGCCACGGGCAGACCATTTCGCAGCCCTATGTTGTCGCCGTGATGCTTCAGTTTCTGCAAATCAAGCCCAGCGATGAAATCCTGGAAGTTGGAACCGGCTCAGGCTACGTCAGCGCATTGTTGGCCGATCTCGCTGCCGAAGTGTTCTCGATTGAGCGCCAGCCGGCTTTGGCCCAGAGTGCGCGCGACGTCCTTGCCTGGCTTGGCTACAAGAACGTGAGGATTTTCACGGGCGACGGCGCACAGGGATTGCCTGACGCGGCTCCCTTCGACGCGATTCTCGTTTCCGCCGCAGCCTCCGGCGTCCCCCCAGCTTTGCTCGCTCAGCTGCGCGAAGGCGGGCGGATGATCATTCCCGTGGGCGGGCTGGATTCGCAGCAGTTGCAGCTCATCCAAATGGTTGCGGGCAAGCCGGTGATTTCGGTGCACGAGGGTGTTCGCTTTGTTCCCCTGATTTCCGGAAAGGTGACTTCTGAGACCTGAATCTAATGTCGTATCCCGTAGGTCGCAGCTTAGATTGCATTGTCATCTTGACCGAAGCGAAGGACCCATGTACTTCGCTTGCGGCGCCAATACCGTCTGCACTGCCGCGTCACGTGCCTTTGAGCCACTGCTCTAGCGCTGTGAGAGCGCCGAAGCGGGCGTCTCGGGATAGCTCCTCTGCACCAGTTGCTCCGCCGAATCCTGCGAATACTGCAACACCCTGTTAGGAGAGAGTCCGAGATAAAGCGTCACGGCCATACAAGCCGCCAGCGCCAGACGCAGCGAGAAGGGAGCCGGCGTCGCTGGAACCGGTTTGCGCGCTTCGCGCATGTACATTAATACGATCATGCGCAAGTAATAGTAGGCTCCGATGCCGCTGTTCAGAACGCCGATAATGGTAAGCCCGATCAGATTAGCCTTAATCGCGGCGCTGAATACATAAAACTTGGCAAAGAATCCTCCTGTAACCGGGATGCCGATCAGCGAAAGCAGAAAAATCGTCAGCGTCGCCGCCAGCATAGGGGAACTGCGCCCCAAACCGGCGTAGTCTTCGAGCGAAACATAGCGTTCGCCCACATTTGCAAAATGGCTGACCACCGCAAACGCGCCCAGATTCATGGCGGCGTAGGAAGCGGCATAAAACATGGCCGCCGAAGTCCCCAGATCGGGCGCGGCGGCGAATGCCACCAGCAAGTAGCCTGCGTGAGCGATCGAAGAATATGCCAATAGGCGCTTGACGTTGGTTTGCACCAACGCGCCGATATTGCCCAGCGTCATCGACAACGCGGCCGAAACCCATATGATCCAGAACAATGCGTGCACGTCGATCACGAAAACAATGCGCAGCAGAACCGCAAAGGCGGCGGCTTTGGG
>JASIKQ010000690.1 GCA_030049565.1 Candidatus Sulfotelmatobacter sp. | reverse complement strand
CTTTTCTATGTCTGGCGTTACTATCAGTTGCCCAGCAACCTTCCCCCAAGACTTGGCGCTTTGCCTTTTCTGGTGACTCCAGGAATTGTGGCGACGTCGTCATGCCCGCGATCGCAAAGAGTGTTCGCGCCCACGAGGTCGAATTTTATTGGCACTTGGGCGATTTTCGCCTCGGCGGCAATGGCGTCGACGAGGACATGCAGCACTCCGGCGACAAGATCACTCCCGCCGAGTATCGCAAGACCGCTTGGGACGATTTCATCACCCACCAGGTCGAGCCCTTCGATCCCGTCACGGTTCACCTCGGAATCGGCAACCACGAGATCTACTTCCACGGCAACACACAAGCAGGCAAGGAATTGAGCCATGCCGACTTCATCAGCAAATTCAGCAAATGGATCGGCGGCTCAAAAACGGCTTACTATCACTGGAAACAGCACAACGTAGACTTCATCAGCCTGGATAACTCCTTCGAGGCAGGCTTCGATGAAGGCCAAATGGCATGGCTCGAACAAGTTCTGAAAGAAGATAGGTCGGATAAGGGTCTCAAAGCGGTCGTCGTCGGAATGCATCGCGCCCTGCCCAACAGCCTGGCCTGCGGTCACAGCATGAATGGCGACCCGTACTCTTCCGCCGAGGACAATCGCAAAAGCGTCGAGAGCGGCCGGAGAGCTTATGAAGACCTATGGGACTTCCAAAACTCTACCCATAAGCACGTCTACGTCCTGGCGAGTCATTCTCACTTCTACATGCACGACATCTTCAACACCGCGTATTGGAAGAATAAGCACCCAGCCGCCGCGAACGGTGCGAAGCAAGAGAATGTTCTCACGGGAGAGATCGTCGGCACTGCCGGCGCCGTACATTATCGCCTGCCCGACAATCTTCCGCCCGATACGCTCGCCCTTACCTATGCCTACGGCTACGACCTGGCAACGGTTCACGAGGATGGCACGATGGAATTCAAATTCGAGCAGTTGGTCGATCGCGATGTGCCGGCTGAGGTCCGGGAGGAATACAAGAACGTCCTGGACTATTGCTTCCTCAATAACCGAGACGACAGCCCGCACGCGCCGATGCCGTCGTGCAGCGACAAGTAGGGCAGTTTAGTTAATCCTGCGATCGTCACCGGACGGAAATTTGAAGGGGCGCGGCTTCAACCGCGCCGCAAATGCAGCAAACCTGGAGCCGACGATCGGACTTGAACCGATGACCTGTCGATTACGAATCGACTGCTCTACCAACTGAGCTACGTCGGCTTGCTATCGATTCTAAATGCGGGGAGAAGAAGCGTAAAGCGCGCGGCGGGGCTGCGTGCCGCGCTCTTATTTTGCGAGAATTAACGACAACGAGGCTGTTTCCGAAAATGGGGACAAGGCTTTTCACTCCTCTCCCTTTTCTGTTACTGTTTTGGGTTTGCGGTACACATTTTTCCCGCGACCCTTGTGAGCCGCAGATACGCGACATTCTCAGTGCGGAAAGGACAACCGCTTGATCGTTGGAGTTCCGAGGGAAAGCTATCCGGGCGAGCGGCGGGTCGCGCTCATTCCGGCGGTGATTCCCACGCTGGCCAAGGCGGGGCTGGAAGTTGCCGTCCAGTCGAAGGCTGGCGAGCAGGCCGGATATCCCGACTCAGCTTACGCCGAGAAGGGCGCAAAGATCCTTCCTGATCGCGCGGCCGTCTTCGCTGCTGCCGATATTATTGTGCAGGTGCTTTGTTACGGCTCGAACGACATCACCGGCAAAGACGATCTTCCTCTGTTCCGCCGCGGACAATTTCTCATCGGTTTTCTTCGCCCCTTCGGCTCGGCAGAAGTTGTCGAGCAGATCGCCGGCACCGGTGCGACCGCATTTTCTGTGGAACTGATGCCGCGCACTACGCGCGCGCAAAGCATGGATGCGCTTTCTTCCATGGCTACCATTTGCGGCTACAAGGCTGTGCTGCTGGCTGCTGAAACCGCAATCCGGCTTTTTCCCATGATGACCACTGCCGCAGGCACCATCACGCCGGCGCGAGTATTCGTGATCGGCGCCGGAGTTGCAGGCTTGCAAGCCATCTCAACTGCCCGGCGCCTGGGAGCGGTGGCCTCGGCATACGATATGCGCCCTGCAGCCAAAGAGCAGGTGCAAAGTTTGGGCGGACGATTCGTCGAACTGCCGATCGAAGCGCAGAACGCACAAGACGCACGCGGCTATGGGACCGCGCAGGACGAAACTTTCTACGCACGTCAGCGCGAGCTACTAACTCGTGTTGTCGCCGAAAGCGATGTGGTGATTACCGCGGCCGTAGTCCCGGGCAAGAAATCGCCGGTGCTGATTACCGCAGACATGGTGAAAGGCATGGCGCCGGGATCGGTAATCGTCGACCTGGCTGCCGAGCGCGGCGGCAACTGCGAACTCACGCGCACTGGAGAAACCGTGAGCGCCTATGGGGTCACGATCATTGGCGCTATCAATCTGGCCAGCAGCGTCCCCTATCATGCCAGCCAGATGTATGCCCGCAATGTCTCCGCGTTTCTTGCATACATGGTGAAAGAAGGCAAGCCGCAGTTGAACATGCAGGATGAAATTATCCGCGAGACGATGATCAGTCACGGCGGCGAGATCGTAAACGCACGCGTGCGGGAGTTTTACAAGCTGCCGGCATTGACACCCACCGCCAGCTGACCCGCGTGCACCTGTAGGCAAATGGCGTTTTTGCAGGACTGAGGACTGACCAGGAATAGCGGATCAACGTGTGTAGCAACTGTACCTCGGAGGTTGCATGAGTTCCGATCCCGTGGATGTAGTTCTGGACTTCGAAGAGCGAATTAATTCGCGTAATCCTGCGGCGATCGCGGCCCTGTTGACCGCCGATTCGGTTTTCATCGATTCGCTGGGATCGCGCGTGCGGGGCATGGAGAAGTTGCGCGCCGCGTGGGAGGGATATTTCAAGATGGTTCCCGATTACAGCATCTCACATGAAGAGATTTTCCGGCAGGGGGACAGAGTTGCGGTCTTCGGTTCGGCGCAGGGAACGTTTTCGCAAGACGGCCACATTGACAGGCAGAACTTCTGGACGACCACAGCTGCATGGCTGGCGCGAGTGAAGGAGGGAAGGATCGCGTTGTGGCAGGTATTTAGCGACAACGAGCCGATCCGGGTCATCATGCGAAAGACATCAGCGAAAGAGTAGTTGCGCACATCGGGCATTCGAAACGCAAAGGAGCATTCATGCCAGCGGATTTCATTTCCAATCTTTATGTCTTCATTCTGGCGGGGTTTGTGGGATTTGAAGTGATCCGGCGGGTTTCGCCGCTGCTGCACACGCCGCTGATGTCGCTGACCAACGCGCTCGACGCCATCGTCGTCGTGGCCGCCATCATCATCGCGGGCCGGCATGAAACCCGGCTGACTACGGCGTTGGGTGCGATCGCCGTGGCGGCATCTTTCAGCAATATGGTCGGCGGATTCTTAATCACCGACCGCATGCTGCGCATGTTCAAGTCCGGCAAGGCGAAGCGCTCATGACCACGGCGGCGCTTCAGCAGTATCTCGATTTCGCCTACATTGCTGCAATCGTCCTCTTTATTCTTTCTCTCAAATTACTGAGTTCGCCGGTGAGCGCGCGCATCGGTGTTCTCTGCGGAGAAATCGGCGCCGCGCTGGCAGTCATCGTCACGCTGTTCAATCCGGAGCTCGTGCAGTACAAGTGGATCATCATCACGCTGATCCTCGGCGCCGGAGTCGGCGTCCCCTTGGGCATGGTGCAGATGACGGCCGTCCCGCAGCGGACCGCGTTGAGCCATGCTTTCGGTGCGCTGTCGGCGGCGATGATCGGTGTCGCCGAGTATTACGTAGGCACGGCGCCGGTTGCGCGCTTTCAAATGGGCGAGATTGCGCTGGAAGTGATCATCGGCTCTCTGACGTTTACCGGCAGCCTGATCGCCGCAGGAAAGCTCCAGGAAATCTTGCCGCAGCGGCCCATCGTTTATCGCGGGCAGAATATTGTCAGCCTTTCTGTTCTCGCCGGAGCACTCGGGCTGGCGGTTGCGCTGGTGGTGAGTCCGGCAAACGTCCTGCTGTTTCCGGTGATGGTGGTGGTGGCGCTGATTTTTGGCGTATTGCTGGTCACGCCGATCGGCGGAGCAGATATGCCCACGGTCATCTCGTTGCTGAATTCCTACGCGGGTTTTTCGGCGGCGCTGCTGGGATTTGTTCTCAACAGCAAAGTACTGGTCGTGGCGGGCGCGCTCGATGGATCTTCGGGCTTCATTCTTTCCGTGATCATGTGCAAGGCCATGAACCGCTCCTTCACCAACGTGATGTTCGGAGCCTTCGGCCAAGTGCAGGCATCCGCGGCTGCGGCTAAAGAAGAACGCGTCGTGCGCAGCGCCAGCGCGGAGGACGCTGCTGCCATTCTGGAGGCCGCGAGCAGCGTGGTAATCGTCCCCGGCTACGGCATGGCCGTCGCTCAGGCGCAGCACAAGGTGCGCGAACTCTAAGATGCGCTTACCAAGAAGGGAATCAACGTCCGCTTCGCCATCCATCCCGTCGCCGGACGCATGCCCGGCCACATGAACGTTCTTCTCGCCGAAGCCGACATTCCCTACGACAAGCTCATCGAGATGGACGAGATCAACGGCGACTTTCCGCAAACCGACGTTGCGTTGGTCATCGGCGCCAATGACGTCACCAACCCTGCCGCGCGAACCGACAAATCCAGTCCGATTTACGGCATGCCCGTGCTCGATGTCGACAAGGCCCATACAGTCATGGTGATTAAGCGCAGCATGAACCCCGGCTTCGCGGGCATCGACAACCCGCTCTACTACCTCGACAACACACTGATGCTGTTCGGCGACGCCAAGCAGTTTGTTGGATCGATTGTGAGGGAATTGACGGGCGGACACTAGATCGCCGGCCCGGTGATGGACTCCGATAGCACGATAGCACATGCCATGATATCATGATAGCGAGTCATAAAGGAGAGCGATGGCCCAACTTCTCGTTCGAAATCTGGAAAATTCCGTGAAGGAACGCCTGCAGCGCCGCGCCAGGCGCCACGGGCGCAGCATGGAGGAAGAAGTCCGTGACATTCTAAGAGCCGCCGTGAAAGAAGAAAAGAAAAGCTCTGCTGGCGGCTTGGGAACCGAGCTCGCGGCACTTTTCCCCAAAGAAGGACCCGATCTGCAGATCGAGGAGCTGCGCGGCTTCGAGATCAAGCCTCCTAACTTTGACGAATGATCATTCTCGATAGCAATGTAATCTCGGAGATCATGCGCCCGAGCCCTGAGGGCCGAGTAGTTGCATGGCTAAATCTGCAACCGCCTACCTCTGTTTGGACGACCGCAGTTACAGTCATGGAGATACGTTTTGGACTGCAGCTCATGCCTCCTGGAAAGCGGCAGGAAGTCTACATGCAAGGGTTTGAAAATCTGCTCGAGGGAATTGAACATCGCGTTGCTCCCTTCGATGCAGAGGCAGCGCAGCATGCCAGCAGTTTAATGGCATCCAGAAAAATGCAAGGCCACCCGCGCGAACTGCGCGATACGATGATCGCGGGAATCGTGCTTTCCCGTCACGCGAGTTTGGCCACCCGGAATGTTCGCCATTTTGAAGACATTTCAGCCTCTGTCGTCGATCCTTGGGCCCATGAGCTCTGACAGATTTTCGCGCCGCAGCCCTTTGCACTATTTCCGCTACATGTAAATTATCCAGATACTCCCCTCGATTTCCACAACGATCCTCTGTTGCCTTTTCCCTGTCAAGTTGCGGATAATGGCGCGTAACCTGCTTGCCCGTCGCGTGGCCAGAGGTTACCAGAGCCGTGTACAGTCGAGTGGATTTGCTTCGAATTCTGCATCTCACCCCGCGCCAGTTGGGCAACTGGGAGCGCGCCGGGCTGATCGCCGCCGCCACCGCCTATTCTTTTGCCGATATGCTGAAGGTCAAAAAAGTGCGTGACCTGTGCGCTATGCGCGTGCGTCCCGCGGTCATTCGGCAATCGCTCGAAGCCATGCAGCAGGCCGCGTCAGGCATGGCGAATCCTCTGCTCGATGCCGGCGTTTCGTCGACCAATCATCATCGCATCGCCTTCCGCCACGAAGGCAAGCTGCTGGAGCCAATTGCCGGCCAGTTTGTGATGGACTTTGCCACTCCCGAAAAAGTCGTGACCAGCACGCCGATTCCCACGCCCGACACGGCGCCGCAAACCAACGAAGCTGCGGTTTGGTTCGCCCGCGGCATCGCATTGGAAGAAGATCCCGCCATGCAAACCGCGG
>JASIKQ010000689.1 GCA_030049565.1 Candidatus Sulfotelmatobacter sp. | reverse complement strand
TGTCGGGCCTCCATTCGGGCTGGCGCACCCGAAGATGTCCTGAAGCTCGCTCGGGGAAGATGAGCACACTGTGATCGGGTTCTGGTTGCCCCCGACTCCGGCGCCGGCGTAGTAGGCGAAGGCATTCAGTGTGGGCAGTAACGCGCTTCGTACTGCGCGATTGCTGATGTCACGGCTGTTGAGATCGATCCGCGACTCAACCAGTTCGGCGCGATGGCGAAGCGCCTCATTGATGAGGTCTTCCGTAGGCGCCGCGGGTTCCTCGGCCGGGATGTCCATAGTAGAGGTTGGAATCACCTCCGCCGTCGCCAGAACCGGATCCTTCAGCGTGCGGGTAAGGGCGTTCTTCATCAGCAGCTGTTCCAGCTGCAAGTTTGTTTGCGCTTGCGTCACCAACTGCTGGTCCTGGGCGACTGTGCTCTGTGCGCGCACGACCTCTATCGGAGCGAGGCTGCCGATTTCAACCTGCTTCTTCGTGTCGGATAGCGTCTTCTGCGCGAAGGCGAGGTTTTCATTTTGCACCCGCGCGTTCTCATAGGCGTAAACCAGATCCCAATAGATGTTCTCGATCTGATCGACCGAATCGATGATCTGAAGACGGAAAGCTACGTCAGTGAGCTCACGGTTGTTCTTGGCGATGCGGATGAAGCGCGTGTTGGCCGGAAAGCCAAAGCCTTGCAGGAGCGGCTGGGTTATCGTCGCCTTAAGACTGGAGTTTAAGGCCGGGCTCACAGCGGTAAAGAAACTGTTGGTTGTTTGCCGCTGATTATTGAACCCTACTTGCAAATTCATGCCCCAGTGAAACTCCTGGTTGTAAGCGAAATTCACTGTGCCCGTGTTTTGAACAAGTGAGCTGCTCGGGGGAACACCCTGAAAGATGCTGACGGCAGTTTGGCTCAAATGATCCTCTTGCAAATTTGCGGTGAGAACTGGGTCGAAGCTCGTGATGTTCGGGCCGACCCCCAGCGTCGAACTGACCAAACCGTTTGTTCCCGCGCCGATCCCGCCCGCACCCAGGCTGGTGCCCCCAGTAGAGAGGCCGGCGGTCGCGCCAATACCACCAACGCCCCCGCCGGGTGTGTTCTGCACTACGCCAGTCGGTGTACCGAGAATACTTGCCCCGGCCTTGGCGCGCAGAACGTCGGTATCGGCGATATTCAGGTTATAGCGCGCGATGGAAATGTCGAGATTGTTCTCGAGAGCCAGAGCGATCGCGTCATTGAGAGAAAGATAAAGTTTGCCATTGCGCATTAGTTCGTCGATGCGGGGGGTATTAGCCAAATTTGGCGCCGGCAGCGTGCGGGGAGTATACGGCGCCACGGGGTTGGGAAAATGCGATACCGGTTTGGCATAGTCCTGCACCGTGAGCGTTCGCGTATTCTGCGGGACGGGTGCGGAAGGAGTCTCTTGCCCCCATGACAAATTGAGTGCTGTAAAAGCAACGGTGATTAGCGTGATCAAGAATAAACGTGCGAAGCGCATCTACTCATCTCCATTCACATAAGAGAAACGAAACCCTTGGGTATTGAGACAGCCGGAACTGCGCCAAAAGAAGCTTACTCATTCATGGATACGCGAGCGGCCGCGCTGCGGTTCCGGAAAAGCTGCCGCAAACCCAGCCATGGGAATTCAAACTCCTGGCCGCGTCGCGCGCCTGCTTGCAAAATTGACAGAGACTGCATTGTTTTCGACACTGGTGTAGTGGCGGGCCGAGCCAAATCGTGTGAAACAGCTTTTGGTGAAGCCACAGTATATCCGACGCACGGACCAGGAAACGATTTGACTGACCGCGCTTGCCTGAGGCTCAAAGTTCATCTTCATCATGCGCAACCTCAAGCTGATTGTGTCCTATGACGGTTCGGAATTTTTCGGCTGGCAAGTGCAGCCCGGCGCTGTCACTGTTCAAGGCACACTCGCCTCAGCCATTGGACGAATCACCGGGGAAAAGGTATTGCCGCAAGGCTCAGGACGAACCGACGCGGGCGTGCACGCCTTATCGCAGGTGGTGACATTTGTGACGGAGTCTTCCATCCCGACGGCGAATTTCGTGAAGGCTTTGAATGATGTGTTGCCGGCCTCGGTGCGGGTTCTCGAGGCCGGAGAGGCGGCAGCGGACTTTCATGCGCGCAAGTCAGCTCGGGCGAAAACTTACAGATATCGGATCTATCGTGCCGCGATCTGTCCGCCGTTTCTAGCGCGGTATGCGTGGCATTATCCGTTTCCGTTGGATGAGGGCGCGATGGTGCAAGCAGCAGAGCGAGTCGGCGGCGAGCACGATTTCAGCTCGTTTGCCGCGGTCGATCCCGAGCGCGATAAAGAAAGTCCGGCATCCAATGTTCGAATGATTTTTTCTTCCACATGGGAACGGCAGGGAGATGAACTTGTTTATACCGTAAAGGGATCGGGATTTCTGCACCACATGGTGAGAAATCTGGTGGGAACATTTATTCTCGTGGGCAAAGGAACGTTGCGGAGCGAGGATATTACGCGCATTCTGGAAGCGCGCAACCGTACCGCCGCGGGGGCGACCGCGCCGGCTGGCGGCTTGTATCTGGTGAATGTGGAATATTAGGGTTGCACGTGTTGTGTAAATCATGTCGTGTGGACAGTGTTGTGTAAATCATGGCTTCTGAGCTTCAAGTTGAAACCCGCAGAATTGCATCGGTAAATCCCGCTAACAGCGAGATTCTGCGTGAACTGGAGTGCGCTCCGGAGAGCGAAGTTCGCGCTGCTGTGGCGCGGGCGCGTGTGGCGCAAGCTGAGTGGGCTGACATTGGCCTGCGCCGGCGCATCGCCATAGTAAGGGAGTTTCAAAGCAAACTTCAGCA
>JASIKQ010000066.1 GCA_030049565.1 Candidatus Sulfotelmatobacter sp. | reverse complement strand
CGCAGCGCCGTTTGGAGTCGTGACCGCGACTTTGCCGGTCTTCGCGCCCGTTGGCACGGCGGCCTGAATTAAAGTCGGATTCAGCACCGTGAAGCTGGTCGCTTTCACTCCGCCGAATGTGACTTTGGTGGCTCCCGTGAATCCGCCGCCCACGATGTCAACCTCCTGGCCCACCGGACCCGACGTGGGATCAAGGTTGGTGACGAGCGGCAGGATGTGCATGTTTTGTTGGCTTTGATCCTGCTCCGGCTCGCCTGAAGGGTTGGTTAGGGTGACGACTACTGGGCCATCGGCCGCATCGGAGGGCACCGTTGCCGTCATGTAGGTCTCAGATTCGGGCTGGAACGAGGCCGGCTCACCGGCAAAGGTCACGCTGACGGCTTCGCTCAGATTCTGGCCAAGTAATCCGACTTGAGCTCCCGGCTTGACCCAGATGGGGCCCTCCACTTTGACGGTGTGATAAGGAGTGACTGGAGTAAGAGTATAGACATTCCCCAACAACGCCGGTCCTCCTTCGGCAGTTGTTCCATACAACGAACCGTTTGTGTGCTCCATCAAGTTCGCGTATGGATCGGGTGGAAGGTTACCTTCTTCGGGGTTAAAGCAGTAGCCCCAGTTTGGAAATTCGGCCAGCTTAGAGAGAGTCCCGCTGGTTGTTATTCGGAAAAGCGTTCCGCAGGTGTTAATGCCCCCAGCATTGGTTGATCCGTAAAGGTACCCGTCGGATGCAGCCAAAAGGCCAGCAACGGGGTTTGCGCCATCGTAGTTTTGGCCAGTGGAGGAGTTAACAGCCGTAAAGCTATACAAAGGGTTCAGTTGGTATCCGGGCAATGTGAACTGAAAAATACCGCCGCTACCGTTGTTGCCGCCGAGGTTTGTAGTTCCATATAGATTGCCATCCAACCCAAGACTGAGGCCAGCGGGAAAAGAGCCGTCGACGCCGCCGGTGAAATTGTAAAGGTCTGTGACTACTCCCTCCGTCGTCATGCGGAAGATCGTGCCCTCGTTATTAGCTCCGGTGGCCCAAGTGACGCCATACAAATTGCCGTCCAAAGCTGCAACCAAGGGGGCGCATCCGGGCAAGTTGTTTCCACTCAAGGGAACGCTGTCCGCGAGCTGCTTGAAAGCTCCGCCCAAGGTGATGCGATAGGTTGTTCCTGAGTAGCTAAATCCATAGAAGTTAAGATCCCTGGCCTGAACGGGCGGAACGCAGGGGTAATACCCGTCAGTGCCATTAAAGGAATGCAGCCGCTTAAAGAACCCCGGGTAGAAGCGAAAGACGGTACCGTCTCCGTCAGCCCCACCACCATAGGCTGTGCCATATAGATTTCCGTCAGACCCCAGGGTTAGCGCTGATTGGGGATTTCCACCATCCAGGGTTCCCCCCGAGAAAAACCACTCGGTCGATTCCACCCCCGGGGCGGTAGGGGTCACGGCGAAAATCGTGCCAAAGGTCTCGTCGCCAGAGCCCTCGCCGCCGTCAGAGGTCGTGCCATAAAGAGTGCCATCGCTCCACTGTACGAGTTGGCCTTGGTCGATCGGATCGCAGCCGTCGCTGCCGCAGCCAAAGTCGTATACCTCCTGGTAGACAAACTGCGCGTGCAGTGGCACGCCTGAGAATGCGGTCATCACCGCGAAAGCAATTGTTAGTGCCCTGAGAGAAACAAGCGCGCGCTCTGTCACGATTGTGCTCTTGTGTGTGCGTCTGTTCATAGGCCTCCTTTGTTCTTTTCTTGCGCCCCGCGCTTAAAGGTCCCGTGGAGAATCTGCTCGAAACTCTTTTGTCACTTCTTACTTCGCCTAGCGATTGTCTAGTGAAGCAGCGGGGAGCCGCGGCTCCCCGCTGATCTGGCCGCGTGGGAAGCCGCACCGGAGGGCTGCCTTTGCGGCCCGAAGTCATTTCTAGAACTGACGGCGCGGGCTCTCCACCTCAATGAAAATGCGGCGGGTAAGGTGCCCTCTCAGTAAGTCAGCAACACAGCACCAGGGCTTCCGGGACTGCCGGAGGAGGAGGGTTCGCCTCCAGAGCCGCCCTGTCCGAAGGCAACTCCATTTGGTACGAAGGCGACGCCGTTCCCTCCAGTTGGTCCGGCTACGTCCAGACCGCCGACAATTCCGGTCTGCCCGTTGTTCCCTGGGGACGCAAACAATGCGGTGTTGCCGGCGTTGCTGCCACCGGCGCCGCCGCTCGCAGAAAGGCAATTGCTTTGCCCACCGGAGCCGCCGGAGCCACCGTTTGCAAATGCGATCGTCGTGCTCGTGGGGTCCTGCAAGGATGTTGTGCCGCCACCAGTACCGGATCCTGCGGTTGAGCCTCCGGTCCCAGCCGGACCCACAGTTATAGAGTAGGTCGCACCTGGCGTGACGTTGAGGAAAGCCTTGGTATAGGCGCCCCCGCCCGCGCTGCCGCCCGAGATCCCTTCCCCGAGATACGTGCATCCTCCAGCCCCGCCGCCCCCGCCGCCGATCAACTCGGCTATCACGCCGGTGACGTTTGCCGGAACGGTGAACGTTCCGTTCGACGTGAAGAGCTGCATCCCATTCAGACCGCCGGGAGCGCCTGCCGGGCCAGTCGGACCTTGCGGTCCCACGGGGCCTGCAGGTCCCTGTGGGCCGGTTGCTCCAGTCGGTCCACCTGGGCCTTGTGGCCCCGCAGGCCCAGCGGGTCCTTGTGAACCCTGAGGACCTTGCGCGCCCGTTGCTCCTTGCGGACCCTGTGGGCCGGTCGCGCCCGCGGGGCCAGTCGGACCCGTCGGCCCAGTGGGGCCAGCTGGTCCCGCTGCACCCTGTGCGCCGGTTGCGGCGATGAGCTGCCAGTTGGGATTTTCTGGCGAAGGCTGTGACCCGAGGTTGGGCGCGACGGCAAGCCAGAACTCTCCTCCGTCCGTGACAGCATCGTCGACTTGGTATTGCACAGTCTGTACCCACGCACCTTGGTTGTTGATTCCCTTCGCGGCCAGCAATTGCCAGTTCGGATTTGTCGGGTTCGGCGCTGAATCGAGATTGGGCAACAACGCGATCCACGAAGAACCGTCATAGCTCACGCTGTCGTTGATCACATACTGCGTGTTCGGCGACCATGTGCCCATATTCACGATTCCGGCTGGTCCTGTAGGACCTGCAGGGCCGACGGGGCCTATCGGTCCGGCGGGGCCAGTGGTTCCCTCCACGCCCTGCGGGCCCTGTGGTCCGGCCGGTCCCTGCGGCCCTTGCGCTCCATTGCCGGCGAACACGATGTCCAGTTCCGCTGCATGGCTCGTCGTCGTGCTCTCCTTGCTGTCAAACGTCGCGTTGAACGTGCTGTTGGCCACCAGCGCAAGGCCATCATTCGGCTCGCTTCCACTCAGCCAGGCCTGCACCGCCGATGTCACGTTGATCAGAATGTACTGGTTGGTATCTGCGGTAGTAATGCTGATGCCGGACACAATGGTTGCGCCGAGGGGCGGCGCATTGCTGGCGTCAATCGTGCTCTCCGACCACGTTCCGTTCACATAATCCACATTGAAACTGCCCGCAGTAGTGACAGAGTTGACATAAAGTTTTAGCGTGGCTTGACTGACGGTGGCCGTGCTGGGAATCGAACCCAGGTTGAATTGGATGTAGGTGACCTTTTCGGCGCCATCCACGTAGATCAGGGTGGCGGCACCGTAGTTGGTGTTGGGATCGGCGGTGTTGGTGTAGGAATCGCCGAGCGGTGTGATCTGAGCAAAGGCCGGCATCGCGAGCGAAGTGATGATAAGTGCAACCGCGATGCAAAGGCTGCGTAAGGCAGAAACATTTCCGGTGCGAAGTAGCATAACTTCCTCCTGAGAGCTTTTGCTGCTGCAAAATTTGTGCCGGAGCGAACCGGAGAGGCTTTGCTCAGAAACGCTTGGGAGCAGCGCGTCCGGTGCCACGCGAGCGGCAGAGTGCGCGAGTTTTCTCGATTCGTCAAAGGACCAGATCGTGATGTCTTGGTGACCTGATAAATGCCTGCATTTCAATTGCTTGGAAAAATCGGTGACCGGCAAAGAGGCTTTCGTGCTACACTTCTCGCCCAAGTCTGGCAGTCTTCCCCAGGCATTTCACGCTGCAAGAGGGCAGCATGCAAGCACCGGCGCCACCCAAGCGCTACCGTTTCGGGCTATTCGAGGCGGATCCGTCCAGCGGGGAACTTTTGCGTCAGGGCGTGCGCATTCGCGTTCAGGATCAGCCGTTCCGATTGCTGGTAATTCTGCTGGAGCGTCCGGGTGAGGTTGTATCTCGCGAAGAGTTACGCGAAAAACTCTGGCCGGCAGATACTTACGTAGAGTTCGACGGCAGTCTCAAAGCCGCGCTGAAACGCTTGCGTGCGGCCCTGGGCGATTCCGCGGAAAATCCCATCTTCATCGAGACCCTTCCGAAGAGGGGATATCGCTTCCTGGCTCCGGTGGCCATCGAGGATGAGCCTGCTCCGGTCAAGGAAAAAACCATCCCAGAACCGTCAATACCGTCCGAACCGTTGGTGCGTGAAGTTATCATCGTTCCTCCGGAACGGCGGAGTTTACCAGGACCGGGCCTCATCTATGTTGCAATCGTTGCTGTAGTTTTGGCAGCCGGGTTGGGATCGTATTGGTTCCGCCATCTTTCGCGGCCGAGGCCGTTGCCGGGCAGTGTCAACGCATCGATCCCCATCCGCAAATCGGTCGCGGTGCTCGGATTCCACAATGCTTCGGGGCGTCCGGAGGAGGATTGGCTCGCCACAGCCGTCGCCGAGATGTTGAGCACGGAACTGGCAACCGGCGAAAAACTCAGAGTGGTTTCCGGCGAAGAAGTTGCCAATCTCCGAATTTCGTCGCCCTGGTTGCAGTCCAGCACGCTGGGGCACGAGACTACGGCTCGCATTGCTACAGCTTTGAACAGCGACGTGCTCGTACTCGGCTCCTACACGGCGCTGGGATCAGCGGACCACTCGCAGTTAAGATTCGACGTGAGATTGCAGGATGCCCACACGGGCGAAGTTCTGACCCAGATTTCACGGACGGGCAACGTGAACGATCTGTTTCAGTTCACGGTGGAAATCGGCGCACAGCTGCGCCAGCGGCTAGGGGTTCCAGAGATCAAAAACACTGAGCAGGCGGGCGTGCTCGCTTCTTTGCCTCTGGACCGCGATGGCGCGCGCTTTTATGCGCTGGGAGTCACCAAATTGCGCGAATTCGACGTTTTGGCGGCAAAAGATTTGCTGGCGCAGGCGGTTAAAGCGGATCCGAAGTTTTCGCTCGCACATCTGATGCTCGCCCGCGCCTGGGCTCAGTTGGGCTACGAGCAAAAGAAAAAGGAAGAAGCAAAGAAGGCGCTCGATCTTTCCATCGATTTGCCGCGCACCGAGCGTATGCAAGTCGAAGGGGATTATTACGAGAGTCTGCCAGACCACGAAAAAGCCGCTTCCACGTACCGTGCCCTGTTTGAGTTATTCCCAGACGATGTCGAGTACGGATTGCAGTTGGCAGCGGCACAGAAAGCCGCAGGTCACGACAGCCAGGCACTGCAAACGGTTGCCCAGTTGCGGCGCTTGCCGCCGCCGGCTTCCGACGATCCTCGTATCGACCTGGAGGAGGCAGGGATCCCGAAAAATCTTCCAGCTGCCCTCGCGTTGGAGCGAAGTGCGATGCGCAAGGCCCAGGCACACGGGGAAAAATTGCTTTATGCCCAAGCCGAAAAGCTGGAATGTATGGATCTGAATTACAGCGACCATCCCGAACAAGCCGTGCCGGCTTGCGAGGATGCCTACAACCTGTTCTGGGCGGCGGGGAATCGGCTGGCAGCAGCTGACGCCGTGCGGCTATTGGCAGATCTCCAAGGAACGCTCGGTCACTTGGACCAGGCCATCTCGACTTACCAGAGAGCGCTGAAGATTCTTCAGCAACTAGGCGAACATGAAAAGACCGGCCAGGTCCTGAACAACATGGCGATTGGTTTTACCAACATTGGGAATCTCGATCGCGGCGAAGAGTTGTATCGCCAGGCTAAGTTTCATTTCGAACAAGCGGGAGACAAACACAGCACGGCCGCAACCATCGTCAACATTGCGGATATTCTCTACCTTCGCGGAAAACTGCCAGCGGCGGAAAAGCTTTATCGCGAAACGATTGAAATCGAGGTCGAAGTGGATCAGCAGCCTACTTATCCATGGTGTCGACTTGCGGACTTGAAGTTGACCGAGGGTTGGGTAGAGGAGGCTCACAAGCTGGCTCAGCAAGCCGTCGATGCTCAACGCGCGCAACAGGGAGGCTATCAATACCTGATCGTAGAAATGAACGTCCTCGGAGACGTGCTGAGATCTGAGGGAAATTCCGCCGGAGCGCGGCAGCAATATGAAGCTGCGCTCGAGATCGGGAAGAAAGCTAACGAGGCGTACTCGGTTGCCGAAACTCAAGTGGAACTCGCCGACCTGGCCCTCGACGAGGGCCATCCAGATCAGGCCGAGCCGTT
>JASIKQ010000688.1 GCA_030049565.1 Candidatus Sulfotelmatobacter sp. | reverse complement strand
CCGGACCGAGCGTATGGTACCGCCCAGGCCGGCGAACTCCGCGCCTGCGGTAAATTGATGCCCGTGGTGGGGTGAGATGGGACTGTCGATGGTATTGACCGAATAATTTGGAAAAATCTTGCTGGTGATGATTCCTTCCAAAGCAACCGGCCCGGAAATTCCCCGAAAGGCGAGGAACTCGAACAGGTTCTTCGATGCCGTGCTCAGAGCCAGAAGAGACGACCGGTCAAAGGAATAGGTAATGCCTACGCGCTTGAACGAGCGGTGCAACGGATAGCTCAGCGATGTCGTGAAACCGGCGCTCGACTGGGTGTAATTTTGCAGGTTCTGCAGCACCGTACTCGGCAGGTTGCTTACGTTTTGTCCGCTGAAAATCGAAAGTTGCCGCGCCTGATCGTATTTGACCTTGGTGTAGTAAACGTTAAAGCCAAACTGCAACGGCCGGTCGAACATGTAGGGTTGGGTGAAGCCGAAACGAACGCTTCGGGCGAGGTTCCCAATGTTGGCCTGTACCGAAAGCGTCTCGCCCAAACCCAAGAAATTATTGGTAGCGTAGTTGATGCCAACGAACGCGCCTTCGAGTCCGCTGACGCCGCCGTTCAATCCAATGCTGTTCTTGCCTTTCTCGTGCACCTTCAGGGTAAGGTCGACCAGTCCATCTTTCTCGTCGAGGGTGCGGGTGGTGATGTTGGGATCGTCCGGCTTCAACTGATCGAAGTAGCCCAACTGGTTCAGGCGCAGCAGGCTCAATTCCCACAGCCGCGAGTTGTAAACACTACCTTCTTCAAGCACGATCTCGCGCCGGATGACTTTGTCGCGCGTGGTGGTATTTCCCTGGAATTCGATGCGGCGAACGTAGAACTGCTTGCCTTCATCCACGTCGATATCGAGAAAGATCTGTTTCTTTTCGTCGTCGAACCTGGTGTCTGGAATGGAAGTGAAGTTGATATAGCCGAGCTCGCCGTACGCCTTGCGCAGGTTTTCAATGCCCTTGCCGATTTTCTCCTTATCGAAGATGTCGCCGTCTTTTATGGGAAACAAGGCCCGCAAAGCTTTTACATTTGTGACGGCCTTGTTGTTCTTGAACGTTATGCCGCCGAGCGTGTAGCGCTCGCCCTCTTCGATCGGCATGGTGATATCGACCGCTTTGCCCGGGCCACCTTGCAGCAAGGGAACATGCAAGCCGGTGTGTCCGGTATCGTGAATCTTCGTCTTAGGCTCGTTGACAACAACCTTAAAATACCCGCGGTTCTGATACTCGTTGCGAACGCGCTCGGTGTCTTCATCCAGTTTGGTGGCATCGTAGGTTCGGGCGAAGAGGTTTTCCAGGAAGATCGAATGCGGTATGCCGATGGGACGCATATTCTTCATGGCATAGCGCAGAACCCGGGTCTTGACGTTCTTGTTGCCTTCGAATCTGATCTTGCCGACTTTGACCTTCGGCCCTTCCTTGATCACAAATGTGATTCCAACTTTTGCCGGCGGAATCTGTCGTATCTCCGTCCGGATCGTCGCGAACTGCCGGCCATGCTCGGACAGCAGTTCTTTAATCGCGACCTCCGCCTTCTTTACCTTTGTCGGATCGTATTGACTCTCGACCGTCAAAGGCACCTTCGCTTCTTTGAAGCGGTCCAACACGTCGCTGGTGGAAATCGAGCTCAAGCCGACATAGTTAATCTCAAAAATAGTGGGCTTTTCCTTCACCTGGATGATCAGCCGCCAGCCCTTGGGGGTCTGTTCGCGCAGAAAGCGGATGTCATCGAAGTAGCCGGTATTCCACAGGGCGTTGAAGTCGCGTTCCAGAGCGGCAGGGTCGTAAATGTCGCCGGGATGCGTGAAAATGCGGGCCTTAATGGTTTCGGTGGGAATTCTGCGGTTGCCCTGAACGTTTATCTCAGAGATGATGTCGCTCTGTGCCCAGCAGCTGGCCGGCAGGACAAGCAGCAGGACTATCATCCGCACCCATCTAAAACGCTTCACGCTCAAGCAAATCCCTTGCCGTGAAGAAGATGGAACCTTTGCAGCCACGAAACGGCTGTGGCTGTGCGCGCACACGGAACCACCTGAATGAAGGCAAGAATGAATCGCTACGACCTCAGCCTCTGGGATGTGAGAAAACGCCCATTATACGGTAGAGAAACAGAAAGCGTCCAAGCTGCCACTCTTGCTGGTGGCTTCGTTCAAAGGTCATTCTGAGCAAGCAATTTTTGGTGAATCGGATTTGGCTGACTCTACTTCAACCAAGACGGAATAAAACGTGGCTGAGTTGCCCAAGTCGGTAAGTTTTTCTGAGGTAAGGACGTTGATATTGCGAAATTTGGGATCGAACTTTGCCCAATTCAATTTTGCTGCGACCACGCCGGGTTGCACGGCGCCATCAACACGGGCTTTTAGAAAGATTTCTCCGCGGCGGTTGAAGACTCGCACCGGATCGCCGTCAGCAATTCCACGCACGGCGGCATCGCTTGAGTGAATTTCCAAGAGATTCGAGTTTTCCATCTCCTGCACAGAGGGCAGATTGGAGAAAGTCGAATTCAGGAAATTGTCTGCTTTGCGTGCCAGAAGTTCGAGAGGAAATGCTTTATCTCTTCCGTGTCTCGATTCCTTCGGCGGATGGAACTCGATCACCGGATCGAGCCCTTGGGCCTTGAGGAATTCGCAGTAAAGCTCTGCCTTGCCTGAAGGCGTGCGGAAATTGCCTTGCGCAAAAGGCAGGAAAGGAACCCTCGAGCTAACCGTGGAAACCGGCGTCCCCTGCTGCTCGGCGGAGCGCAGCTCGGCTGCGAAGTTCAGCCTTACGTGACCGTCAATCTCCAACCGCTCTCTGGTTATGCCTTGCAACCAGGGATTTGAGGAATCCAGCGCGGCATCAATCATCTCATCGACGCTCTGGCGAAAGCAGGCATCGGCGAATCCCATGCGCTGCGCAAGCGCGCGGAAAAGTTCGATGTTCGGCCGGCACTCCCCCAGCGGCTCGATCGCTTGGTTCGAGATTTGCAGATAATAATGCCCATACGCCGTTTGCAAATCTTTATGCTCGAAGAATGTCGTCGCGGGTAATACGATATCGGCGTAATCGGTCGTGTCGGTGAAGAACTGCTCATGCACCACGGTGAACAAATCATTCCGTCTCAGCCCGCGAATTACGTCGTTGTGATTCGGGCAAACGGCCGCGGGATTTGAGTTGTACACAAACAACGCTTTTATGGGCGGATCGTTCAGCGTGTTCAAGGCCTCGCCCAGGCGGACCATGTTTACGCTGCGAGGCGTATGGTCCAGCCCGTCTGCCTTCAAGTCAGGCCGCGTCAGCGCCGGTTTATTCAGGCCGAACGCGCCGCTGGTCGAAAGTTGAATGCCGCCGCCGACTTCTTTTAGCGATCCCGTGATGCAGGGCAGCATGGCGATGGCACGAGTTGCCATCCCGCCGCCCTCGGAGCGCTGCACGCCGTAATTGAGACGAATCACTGCGGGCCTGGTAGTGGCGTACTCGCGCGCCAGCTTGCGCATGTCTTCCGCAGAGATTCCCGTCCACTGCGCTACACGTTCGGGTGGGTAGGCTTTCACTTTCTCGCGCAGTGCATCGAAGCCGAGCGTGCAGTTTGATACGTAGTCGGCGTCATGCAAGCCTTCGCCGATGATCACATGCATCATCGCCAGCGCCAGCGCGCCGTCGGTGCCAGGATTGATCGGCAGGTACCAATCGGCACAGGCCGCAGTGCGCGTACGATAGGGATCGATAACGATAAATTTCGCGCCCCTTCGGCGTGCCTCCGTAATGAACGGCCACAGGTGAACATTGTTGCCGTGAATGTTCGACGCCCAGGCGATGATGTAACGGGAATGGACGAACTGCTCGGGATCCGTACCGAGCTTCACTCCGAAAACCGACTCAATTCCTGCTTCGCCCGCCACCGAACAAATCGTGCGCTCCAGTTGTGAAGCGCCGAGACCGCTGAAAAACCTGCGGTCCATCGAGGCGCCATTCAGCGCCCCTAGAGTTCCACCATAGGAGTAAGGCAGAATCGCCTCGCTGCCAAATTCGGAGATGATGGAGCGAAAACGAGAAGTGGTCTCGTCAAGAGCTTCATCCCACGTGACGCGCCGCCAGGTTTGTTCCGCCGATGCGGGGACAGGTGCCCCTTCGGCAGGTTCAGGGCAAGCTCCCGGCTGGCCATGTGGAGCAAAACTTCGCCGCCCAGCCACCGGTCCCTTCGGCGTAATTCTCCGCATCGGATAAAGCACTCTCTCGGGCGAATACACCCGGTCCAGATACTTGGCCACTTTGGCACATAAAAATCCGCGAGTCACCGGATGCTGCGGATCGCCCTGAATTTTTGTAGCGCGCCCATCCTCCACCGTTATCAGAACACCGCACGCATCGGGACAATCGTGCGGGCAAGCGGCGTGGACGACACGTTTGGCCATTGCTCGATTATAAGGTGCTTTCACCAGCGCAAACTTGTAAGGAAAGAGAAACGGGCGGCCTTACGGCCGCCCGATGTGAGAATGCAACAATAGCCAGTTACTGTGTTTGCGGCGGCTCGTATACCAGTCCCGCCGCCATCACTGGGGTGTTGCTGATGGGACTCATATACAGCAGGCCACCGGCGATCAGCGGCACGGAGCCGCTCGATTGCAATGCGCTCAGGCCCTGAGTGTTGACGAACAGCGTCAGGTTGTACGTATCCACCGTAAGCGGCGCTCCGCCTAGCGAATAGCCGATGAGGCCGTTGTTCTGAAGCTGCAAGCTGCCCAGGTTGCCGTTGGTGATGCTCACCGTGCCCAGCGTTCCGTAAACGCCCTGTAAGCGCAGCGAGATCATTTGCGGCGTAAACACGTTGCTGCTGTAGCTGCCGCCGACGAAGATCCGCTGGCCCACGATCACGGTCGAATCATTGAACAGCCCGTTCGTGAACAGATTGTCGAAGAAGCAGATGTCATACTGGGTGACCGCGCTTACGTTAATCGTCTGCACCGTGTCGACATCGTTGACGAGGTCGGCGCTGGTTTCACCCACCCACATGGTGATCTGCTGCACCGGCCCGGAAGTTGGATTCACCGCCAGCACGCGTCCCGAAATAAACGCCTGCGAGGTGGTTATGACTTCCACGTTGGTGGCCATCAGGCTGCCATCGGCTTGGAACGTTCCCTGCACACCCACGAACGCAGGAGTTGCGAGGTCGTTGATGTTCCAGCCACTGTTGAATTGCGTATTATCGTTGACGTCGATGGTCAACTGGTGTCCGTACGGACCCTGGATGACAAAGGAATTGCCGGCCGCATCCACTGAAACCAGACCGCCAGTTAGGTCAGTAACCTTGCCATTAGGATCGCTGGCTTGCACAGCGCTGGCGTAAATTACCGGATTCACCACGCCTGTGACTTGGCCGCTGCTATTCACTTCGACAGACTCCCGAATGTCGAACTCCATACGCAGTCCGGCAAGACCGTTGCTGCCAACGACCATCGGCTGAGGGAAATTTACGGTGACGGTGGTCTGAGTGCTTGAGCCGGTCGTGGGATTGAACTGGCCGGTAATGGGCGCGCCCAGCGAGGGCGGGTTAGTGCTCATGTCGACCCAGGAAATCATGGGGTTCGACAATGAAAATGTGGCACTGGTATACGTGCCGGCAGCGACACTGTTAAATGCCAGCGGTGAACGCAAGCCGAGCAGACGCGCAAAATCCACGGTCGTCGCCGTGGATAGAACCTGCGCCGAAGCATTGTTGCTGCCGTTCAAGGTGATCGAGTTGATAATGACGTTAAAGCCAACCACTGAGGCTAATGGCGCATCCTCGCCCGTCACGAATACGTTGCCCGGTTGCGACGGTGAAGAAGAAGTGGACGAATTTGAAGACGATCCGCAACCAACGCCGATCGCCGCCAGGGCAAGCAACAGCACAATCCCAAGAAATTTTTTCATGGCAAACTCCAGTCAAAATGTGATGGTGAAGGCTATTGGGGGAACCGCGACTTGCTTCACGAAGATGAAAACACGCTGAT
>JASIKQ010000687.1 GCA_030049565.1 Candidatus Sulfotelmatobacter sp. | reverse complement strand
TTCCGCTGCACTCTCCCGGATGTTTTGCCTCCGCGATTTCTCTGTGCACCTCAGTGCCCCCTGTGTTTGAAGCCTTCCTCACACCGCCTGCTTTACTCCGTACATCTCCTCAATCTCGTTTTTCATCCGCGCGGCAATCGTATCGCGCTTCAATTTCCCATTTACGGTCAGCGTCCCGCTTTCGATCGAGAACGGCTCTGAACGAATAACGAATGCCCGCACCTGTTTGTAGTGCGGTAGCTCCCGATTCACGGCATCCAGCGCTGATTGCACCTTTCCGGGAGCGAGGTCTCCGGTTACGATTGCGGACAGATATCCGCGCCCATTGCCGACGATCACCACCTGCTGCGCCTCGGCCAGTTTCTTTGCTATTTCACCTTCGATCGGCTCCGGTGAAATCTTGTGCCCCGATCCCAGCACGATTAGATTCTTGATGCGTCCGGCTATGCGCCAATTCCCCGTCGCGTTCACTTCACCCTGATCGCCAGTATGAAGCCAGCCATCGCGCAAGGCCTCTGCGGTTTGTTCGGGACGATTCCAGTATCCGGCAAAAAGATTCGGCCCACGGACCACGATCTCATCGTTTTCGCCTAGCCGCATTTCAATACCTTCGATGGCTGGACCGACACGGCCAACTTCGACGTGATTAGGATCGTCCATGGTGCAAATCGCGGTCGTTTCAGTCAGGCCGTAAACCTGTAGCACGCGAATGCCCAGCATCATGAACCATAGCTGGGTCTCGGCACTCAACGGTGCCGAGCCGCAGATCAGCGCCTTCAGATTCTTGCCGATCATCTTTTTTCGAATTGCGGGAAACACGAGTTTTTTCGCAAGCCATGACCACATCGCATCTCCAGCTTCCGGTTTCCCGTCCTGTTTTCGCGCCCAGACGCCCTTTGCGCGGGAGTAAATCGTAAGCGGCAAACCGCCAGTCTGCCAAAGTTGCCCATCGACCGCGCGTCTCATCCGTTCCAGCAACTGCGGGACATTCAGAAAATAATCCGGAGCAACCGCTCGCATGTCATTGGCGATCTTTGTCAGATCCATGTTGATCGTGATCAGGCTGCGCCGCTTCAAAAACGTCAGCAGCGCGATCCACGATGCCGCAAACGTGAAAGGTAAATAATGAAAGATGCGGTCCTGCCCAGTCGCGCCTGCCATGAGTTGATCCAGTCGCTCCACTGTCCGCTCCAGCATGAAGGTCACATTGGCTGCAGTGAGCACCACGCCCTTGGCTTCGCCCGAAGTTCCCGAGGTATAAATGATTCTGACCGGACTTTGGCTCCCCACCTGCGGCCGCTCCAACTGCACGCCTTCAACCCCAGCAAAGATTTCATCGAACAAGAATTGCGGCGGAGCGCCGGCCCATTTCGGGTTGATCGCGTCGCGCAAAGAAGCATCCCCGCAGCAGATGATCGATGGCGTACAGTCCTTCATCATCGTGATCAGTTCCGCTGGCGCTTGCCGCGAATACAAGGGCAGCACGATCAATCCTTCCGCCGTCAACGCCAAGTCCATCGCAACCCAACGAATACTGTTCGCCGCCAGCAAGCCGCACCGGTCGCCTTGTTTCAGCCCCTTAGAGGCTATGAACGTCCGCGCCTTGCGCACCATCTCAAGCAGCTCACTGCCGGTTACGCCGGTGATTTGTCCGTCGCGAATTTCGGCAAGAATGCGGATATCGGCAGCCGCCTGAAGCTGGGCGAAAATGTCGCCGATGAATGGGATCAGTGTGCTCAAAGCTTTACGTCGTTGGCCGTTAGTCGTTGTCGGTGTTGATCATACTTTCGCTTTGGCTTTGGCTAACGACCCATGACTCTCTTGCGTTGATCTCTAGCTGTACGCTGCTAGCAATTCCTTCAGCCCGCAACTCATCGGCGGCAAATAGTCCTCCCAACTCCACTCACCCCGCCGGGTTTCGAACTCGGGATATCTTCTCTGCACTTCCTCTTCGAAATACACGCCCATGCGAGCCATTACTTTCAAATTTCGCACCACGGTTCGCGCGATGCCGTCGGCAATTCTCTCGCCCACGCAACTCAGCTTCTCAAGAGCAACCAAGAGTTTCCCTTCCAGTTCTGGATCATCCACCGTCATCAGCAAATCCTGGTGACCGCGCTCGCGCATCAAGTTACGGATGCGCTCATCCATGGTGATTCCCGCCGACGGCACCAGCCCCGGCATCGATGTCACAATGCCGTGATAGCGCGAGGAGACCATCATGTGGCACGCGCGCAGAATGCTGACCAGTTCGTACATGTTGTAGTCGTCAGAAGTGAGCACGGGCACGCCAACCAGTTTATCGGCGATCTTCTGCGCCGGGCGCGCATCCAATCGCTCTGTGGCCACTAGAATCACGAAGACATTCTTCTTTTTGCGGAATGCATCGACCGCATTGGCAATCGCCGTCCAATATTTTCGATACGCCTCGTCCGCCGCTGGTCCGGAATTGTGAAAATAAACCGTACGGTAGTGGCTATCTTTGTATGCGCCGGTCAAAGTATGCAGCGCATACTTCGCTACCGACGCCCGTACCGGCCATTCAAAGGGATTGATTGGGCAAACAACCAATACGGGTGTTCTTCCATCCCAGCCGAGCGTTCGCAGCACGCTTTGCCCATATTCCGGAGGCTTTGGCTCAAATGTCCATGCCGTGTCGGTCCCCAATTCTGTGGGCACGCCTAACTCGCGCAAGACTGTCCGAGACTCTTCGTTGCGCGTGATCACGAATGAATTCCTGCAATACCGCCCGCACATTCTCGCAACCAGCGGATCCATCTGCCCGGCTTCGGCGCCGTACCCCACCGACAATTTATTCTGCGCCGCAGCAATGCCCAGCGATCCAATCATCATCGTGGCCAGCGCATTGGCGAACTTGCTTTTGAACATCGAGCCTTCACATGCCACCACGCCATCGTGCTTAGGAACCTCATTGGCCAGAAACGGCGGAAAAATATCGGGCAGATGCACCTGCGTCGTGCCGGCGAAGTAGCCGCGCGAGAAGTCGAAATTCTGGCTCATCACGCTGAACTCGACGCGCTCAGCGCCAAGAATGTGACGTATCTGCCGCAACATTTCTTCCACCCGCACGTCGGACCCCATGTTGCGCGTGCCGTTATAGCCGGCAAAGAGCAGCTTCAATTTATCGCCCGGATGCCAGCGCTTGCCTTCGCCCAGCATCCATCCCGCTTTGGCGCGCTCGATGGAGCTGCTGACCCACGCCTCTAGAATGAAATCCATCATGCAGCGTGGCCTCCTGCGGCGGCGGGCCAGGGCCGATAGCGGTAGGAAAAATTGTTTTCCCGGCTGAACTTCAACAAGGGATAGCAATACTGCGCGAAGAGCACCGGCTTCTTTCCCAGCTCCGCAGTTACCCGCGTATTATCGAAAACCGTGTTCCACACGAGGTATGGCATGAACACCTTGAGCAAGGACGCATCTTTGCCGATCGCCCCCTTGCGGTTTGCTAAAAAATTCACGGAGCCGGTAAACGGCCGCTCGGCCACCGGGACAAAGACCGGCGCCCGCTTATTCTGTGCCGAAGCCAGCGCCCGAGTGATCTCACCAAAAGTCTGCGAATGAACCCCCGACGAAAGGTGATAAATCTCGTGCTCCGGGCGATCTTTCTGGTGGAGGGTCGCAATCGCCTCGGCCACAAAATCAACGTTGACGATGTCGATCTTGTCGCTGGAGCGAAATGGCAGCATGGGCAACCCCGCTAAAAACACAAACGCCTTGACCATGTCGAACTGTGTGGTCTCTGGGTGGCGGCTGTCCCCCAAAACGATGCTGGGTCGGAAAATAGTTTTTGGCGTTTCCGGAAGCAACATGCGCGTCATGTGCTCGCAGAATTTCTTTGTGCGCGCATAGGGGTCGTAATCGGAGCGATCCCAGTCAATCGAGGTATCCTCGCGCACCACTTCATTTTGCCGCTTGCCCGCAACCGCTACGGTGCTGACCTCGCTAAAGCGCCGCAGACCGTGATAATGCTCGATATGCCGCGCCAGGGTGAGCACTTCGAGGGTGCCTCGCAAGTTTACATTGAGGCAACTCTTCTCCGATTTGCGGTTCAACGATGCGGCGCAGTGAATGACGGAATCGGTGGTGTGGATCAGGCGATCGTATTCATCACGCTCCAACCCGAATCCCGGTTCGGTCAAATCTCCGCGAAACACGCGTACCCGCGTCTGGAGAAATTCATAGAATTGCGGAAACTCCAGATGCAATTGCAGCGCCTGCCAGAGCCGACTTTCGGCTTCGCCAGCATCTCGCGCTCGCACGAGCACGTTCAAGGCTGCGCCATGGTCGCGCAGAAGGTTCGCCGCGACATGCGCTCCAATGTATCCGGTTGAACCTGTAAGGAAGATTGCCATTACGTGACCAATTTAGCTAAGGTACTTTGAGCTGTTCGAAGTGTGCCGTGCCGGACGGTCGTGGAGATTTGGCATCGCGTGGATGCCTAACCAACGCGGGTCAGAACCAAGATCCCCCGCTTGGCTCGGGACGACGGAGCATTTGTGAGTAATAAATAGCATAGGTGAATAATTAGTTATGTGCCCGTCTTTACCGCCTCTCCGTTCTGCAAGCTGCGTGTGGGTCGTGCTTCCAGCGGCCTTCCCTCGATTAATGGATAAGTCCACTTGCGCAGGGCGGGAATATGCACGTTGATCCAGTATTCCCACCAATCAAGACTCCGGGCGTTGTAACCGAACTCCTCGCGTTCCTCCGGCACCAGAGCATGTGACAGCTTCTCGATGTTCTCAGCCACGAAATCATGTTCGTTCAGCAGGATAAAGGGTTCAAATAACTCGATCAGTTTTTCTACCCGCTCCAGGTTTCTCTCAGCCTTCACCAGCGCCGTTTTCTTCAAGGGCAGCGGCGACATAACTCGCTGAATCGATTTTACAATCGCCTTCTGCGCTGGCGCCGACATGCGCCGGTAGCGCTCCTTCGAAACCGGAATCGCGTCGAAGCGCAATCGCAGCCAAGATTCCAGCCCCTCCTGCGCGCGGTAATGCTTGCGATGGGCCAGCGAGGTCAACTCAATGGACCGCCCCATGTCACAGGGATTGGTCACCGATGTCGCGAGTTGATATAAGGTTTCATGCCGCCGTTCCACGATTGCGCTTGCAATCAGGGTCATCCCTGTGCAGACCGCATCTACGGGGATGATGTCGAGCCGCTTGCTCTTATTCGAGGGCAACTGCCTAAAATA
>JASIKQ010000686.1 GCA_030049565.1 Candidatus Sulfotelmatobacter sp. | reverse complement strand
ACGGGCAATCCAGAAGTTATTCCGGGCCAGAAGTCGGGTTCGGGGAAGTTGAGGACCCGCATTCCGACTTCCGACAGACTTCCTACAACCCCGTATCTCGGGAGTTGAGCCTCACAAGCCACTTCCACGAGTAGCCGACTTCTCGCTCATGTGGGTCTGTGCACGGCGTATCTCGGGAGCGATCGGCGCAACAGCCGCGCTTCTCACAATGCAGCTTATGGTCCAGTGCGTCGCGCTCGAGTGACATAAAGCACCTCACTGAAAACGCCCCCTACTGATGGTACTGTGTTGCCAACGGGCGAACTCAATGCCAACCCCAGATCCGGTTCGACGCTACCGGCCGCTGCTCTACGCTGCTGCGGTCCTGTTCGCGGCCATGACGGTACTTTACAACACCTTCTCAGACATAAGCCTCCATTACCTCAAGAACGAGCTGGCAGCACGTGCGCCTTCAACTGCATCCCTACACCGCCACATCGTCCAGGATTTCCTCATTCCGCGATGGGGAAAGAATGTTGCGGTCAGCATCAAACCACTCGACGTGGAGAATTGGTTGAAGGCTCTTCACGAAAAGGCGGGTTATGCCAACCCGAGTTGCGCCAAGATTCGGCAGGTGATGGTATGCGCTTACAAGCACGCTCAGCGGCACGGTCTAATTCCACGCACTGAAGATGCCAACCCCATGAAATGGGTTCGCTGCAAGACGACAAGCGACTACGAGCCAATCATCCTAACTCCTGAGCAGGCCTTCCACTTGGTAACTGGGTTCCCTCTGCTGGAGCGAACCCTGACCCTGATGGCGGCGGCAACCGGGCTTCGCATCAGCGAGTGCTTAGGTCTCCAATGGCAGGATTTGGACTTCATTCGTGAGCAGATTCATGTCAGACGCACATGGCTTGGCAATCAAATCGGTCAGCCCAAAACCAAAGCGAGCAGTCAGCCTCTGGCTATGGGCGTACAGCTTGCCGACATCATGCGAAAGTGGCAAAAGGAAACCTCTTATTCAAAACCGCAAGACTGGGTCTTTCCCTCTGCTAGATTGCATGGCCGCAAACCGCGTACAGGCTCTGTCATGGCGCAGCAATACCTGCGTCCAGCGGCGGTGAAGTTGGGAATTCTCGGGGCAGAAGATCGCTGTCGTTTCGGCTTTCACAATCTACGTCATTCGTTGGCGTCCTACTTGGTCACCCAGACGAAGACCGATGTAAAGACGGTTCAAACAATGCTGCGACATGCCGATGTCGGTACAACCCTCGGCCTCTACACACATGCCTTTAACAAGGACAAGCTGATCGCCCAGAACCAAGTGATGGAGGCCATTATGAAGCCGGGGTTAGTTACCTGAGAGATGGTCGGCGCCAACAGGAAAAAGGACGGTCTCCACCTCTCACACCGCCATCACAGGTCCGAATTCGCCACTTTGGTTTCAGAACTCCATCTCGGCGATCAGTTGCAGCTTTCGAATCAGAGTCGCACGTTCGTCTGCTGTCAACGCTTGTCGTACTTTTTCGTCGGCATTGCGGCGGTGCTGGATGAGTGCTTGGTGGTACTTCTCTCCTTTCGGCGTGAGGTGAAGCAGCAGTGCTCGTCCAGTCTTAGCTTTTCGTTCCGATACCAGTCCGTCCTTGAGCATGGTCTTGACGGCGCGATGGACTACCGTCCGGTCAAACCCAAGCTGTTTGGCGATTTGGTTTTGATTGAGCACGGCGCCATGCCGCAGGCTCGAGAGAATGAATCCGCGAGTGGCGGAGCAGCCCGTCTTTCGTTCCATGCGCTTGCCAACCGCGAAGTAGGCAGCGGCCAGATGTGCGAGAAGAGAATCTTTGAGAATGTCATCCGGGATTTTAGATTCCGGGATCATAGGCGACATAGGGCTTACAGTACAGTCACCGTGGCTTCGATCGGCCGGCGCCACTGCGGCTGCGCCGTATAGCTAGGCGATCGCTTGCCAATGGCAATGACCATCACAATTTCATCATACTTTGGCGAAAGGCCAAGGTAGCGCGCAAGCCGCGGACCATTGAATCCTTCCATGGGGCAGGTGTTCAGTCCCACAACTTCCGCGGCGATCATCAGATTTTGACACGCCAGCGCCGTGCTCTTGCCCGCCCATTTGAGCTGGTCTTGGCGCGTGACCGGCGGCATTCCTATGCTTTTAAGCGTATTCAGCAACCAAAACAATACCCATTTCAGCATGGCAAACAGACCCAGCGGGCCCGGCATGAAAATGATGCGGCCAATCCGCGAGGTGCGCTCGTATTCGCGGATTTTGTTTGCTGGAAAGCCGGTTTGGCGCATCCACGCCACTTGCATTTCGTCCGTGGAGCGCAACGACCCGATGTCCGCGACCGCGACGACCAAAGCCGAAGCGGATTGTGCCGGTTTCTGGCTCATGCAGAGCTTCGCGACGGCATCGCGTTGTGCCGGAGACTCGACCCAATACAGCCGATACGGTTGCGAGTTGAAGCTGGACGGCGCTTGCCGCGCGGACTGCAACAGAAGGTCCCGCGTTGGGACAGGGATTTCCACTGGTTCGAACGCACGTATTGCACGGCGTTGGAAAATGGCGGAAAGGATCGGGTCAGAAATCGTGCTCAGTTCGGTGTTCATGTTGCTATTACAACATACATATGTTGTCAATGCAACATACATCTGCAACAACGACCGAGGGCGGCGGAGCCGTGGTGTTGGGAGAGGGGTGGGTGGGGCGAGGTGCATTCCCGCATCACGGGCTGAGCACGGGCTATAAAATTCTGGGTGTTCTCTCTAAGCGTATGGAAACAATCGTAGGCCGGGACAATTTCGGACTTTGATATTTACCGTGTCAACCTACCACCGTACGTAAAATTAAGGACTTAAATCGTATCGAACATAATCTCTACACGTGTCTTAGGCGTTTCACAGGTAGAGATCACTGGTAGGAAATGCAGGTGGCCTTTGCCTCGTCGAAGCGATTAAGGGTTGTGTAGACGTTTCCATCGAGCCCCTGGGCGAGGGCTCCGGGAAACACAAAACCGTTCGGATCCGTTGAGCCTCCAGAATAGTTGTTGTAGTTGTAGAGCGCAGAGAAGGTCTGCGCGTGAAGAGCCGTAGAGGCCAAGACCAAAGGCGTTGCAATAAATCCGGCAAACACTCTGCGGCGGATCGTTTTAATCATCGTTCTACCTCCACGAGTCGATCCGGGAACAGCGGGAAAAAACTGAGGGCCCCAACAGATACGCGGAGACTACTCCTTTCACAATACGCAGTCAATGTGAGTGAAATTTGCACAAAGAAAAGAGATGATTGACGTAACATCTGGATTGCACTCACAATGGCTTCTTTGCCGGAGATGGCTGGCTGGCGAGACGTTCGCGTTCGCTTAGTTCCCGGCCGATCTCGGCTCCGAGGTCGTCATATTTCACCGGATCTGTTTCCCTCAGCGTCTGCTCTAGGAGTCGCTTTAGCCGCGCATTCGATTCTGCAAGGGGGTCCGACATGTGGATGCCTCCCGGGTGAGGCGAATGGAGCGATTACACCCCAACTCCCCCAGGGACGCTGTGACGAAGATCACATGAGTGATTCCAGAGCAATCCGATTGGGTTAAATGGTGATAAATCCGGATAGCGCTCATT
>JASIKQ010000685.1 GCA_030049565.1 Candidatus Sulfotelmatobacter sp. | reverse complement strand
TCTGCGGCGATCACCACTCTCCCATTCAAGGTCCTCGCGGCCTTACGGTGACGCTTCGGTTGCAGGTCTGACTAATCTCCTTCACGAGGTCCTATGGCCTCACACGAAATATGCAGCCCGTAACCTGCCTGCTCCACAGCTCCTGCCATGGAGCGTATCGCCTCAGAAGCTTGATGAACTATTCATGCCATCTCCTTCCTTTGTCAATCTCATCACAGCGAAGCGGACGAAATCGTCATTTTCCGTCGTGACCATTTTCAGGGGTGCCGTTTTCGGTGAGCTTAAAGCCCTCATCTTTCCAACCCTCGATGCCTCCGATCATTATTCTTAACCCGGCGACCAAGTTTCGCAAGATTGAGAGCCGCCCGGTCGGGACTAGAGGTGTCGGCCCCATGGACCTACCGCGAAAAGCTGTTCAACCTGTTGGCTGGCCGGGATCCGATCGAGGTGTTAGGGCAGACGACATCCACCCTGGCGGATATTGTGGCCAGACATCCGGCGAAGGTCCTGCCCGGGCGAGCCATTCAAGGGAAATGGACTCCGAACGAAATCATCGGCCATCTCACCGATATCGAATGGGTTTATGGATATCGCCTCAGGTTGATCCTTTGCGAGGACGAGCCGGCTATTCTGGGCTTCAGGCAGGATGCTTGGGTAGCCTCCCTGCACCACAATGAACACGAGCCGTCCGAACTTGTCGAAATATTTCGGACGCTGCGCGTGCTCAATCTGTCTGTGTGGAGACGAATGTCACTAGAGGATTTGCAACGCAGCGGGCAACACAATGAGCGTGGCGCGGAGTCCTTGGCCGTGATGCTACAATTGCTGGCCGGTCACGATCTTTCCCACCTGCATCAGATCAGTCATTATATTCAAGCCCTTGAGTCGCGGGGCTAGCCCTGCCGCGACTGCATGCCGTCGACCTTTCGTGGCCGAATTTGGCAGTCTGGGTGTCACGTAGGTGTCATTTAGAGCGGTCTCGAGTTTCTGCATCGCAGCTTCCGCATCTTCACTCGCGGTCTTGATGTAGCAGGCTTGCGTAGCCGCGACGTTGCTGGGACGCAGGATTCGCTGAATCACGGAATCATCCACGCCCAGGCGGTTGCTGAGAACAATAAATCAGGCTGCGTGCTTTCAGGTGGAGCTGGAAATCTTCCAAATGGTGTCTAGGACGGTTCCATCCACCCACTTCACGATTGCTACGGCGTGGTCACAGCGCCTCGGTGCTGTCGGTTTCCCCCCACAAATGCGCTCGACTTCGGCTTTGATGTCTTGAATGGGCCGAACCGGCAAGCCAGAATCTTTAATCGCGCCGATCAAGTCTTGCCGACGCGGATTTATGGCGATGCCGCGCTCGGTGACAACGACATCGATCAACTCACCGGGCCCGGCGAGGGTCGTGACTTGGTCGACGACGACTGGAATGCGATCGCGGAACGAGGGTACGGCGAGGATCGTGCAACCAGCGGCCAGACAGTTCTGCCAGCCGCCGATCCCGTGCAACAACCGTCCGTCGGAATGCGTGACCACGTTTCCGTTGAAGTTCACATCCACCTCAGTTGCGCCAAGTACGACCACGTCAACCATTGAAGCGAAATTACCTTTGCCGTGATAGTTGTAGGAAGTAAAAGGCGAGGTGACGACGTGGCGGGCATCGCTTGCGATCGACTTTACGGCATCAAGGTCAAAAGTCTGGCCATCGAGAATGTAATCGGTCAGTCCTTCTTCTAAGAATTCGACTAAATATTTTGTCGAGCCGCCGCGCACGAATCTGGCTTTGACGCCGTCTTGCTTCATCAGGCGCTTTAAGTGATCGACGAAAGCCAACGCAATTCCGCCGGAGCCGGCTTGAAAAGAAAATCCTGTGCGCATAATGCCCGCTGCGCGTATAAACCTCGCAACATATTCGCCGATGAGCAGACGGTCGGGCGAGCGCGTAATCTGCGTCGTGCCGGAAACAATTTTCGATGAATCTCCGATCGAGTCGACCTGCACGACGTAGTCGACATTATTTCCCTGGATCTGCCATGGCACGCAGGGGAAGGGGACAAGATTGTCGGTTACTACGATCACGTGATCGGCATAGATTGAGTCTGCCAATGCGAAGCCGAGCGAGCCGCAGGCCGACTTGCCATGCGAACCATCGGTGTTGCCGAAGGCATCTGCTGTGGGCGCGGCGATGACAGCAACATCGATGTGCACCTCGCCATCCTGCACGGCTTGCCAGCGGCCGCCATGCGAACGAAGGACACCCATGCCCCGCATTTTCCCCTGCGTGCAGTAATCGCCAAGCGGACCGTTCATGCTGCCTTCGATGTGATGGATGGTGCTGTTTTCCATCAACTGAATCGCACCCACCTGCGAGGGAAACGACGCGCTCGGGAACCACATTAGCTCTTTGACGCCCAGTTGCGCCGCAGCTTGCAGAGCCATCAACGCGACTCTGTCTCCATCGCGCAGGTGGTGATGGCTGGAAATGACCATGCCGTCGCGCAGACCGCAGCAACGCAGGGCAGTCTCGAGATCCGGAACGCGCTTGTCGCCATTCTGGGGATAATCGGCAGCGCTGCGGATTGGAGGCGCAGCCTTGCGTCCCGCAGGCTTGTATTGGCCGACGCCCATGTAAGGCACTTGCACTCGTCCGTTCGCGATCGTGGGGACAAGACGCCCGGCCGCATTTTCCTCCAAGCGAAGCTTGTACTCTATTTCCTGCGTTGGCATGACTCAGCTCATCCCATTTTGTGGCAATAGGCCCATGGCTCTGGCGCGGCTTACCAACCTCAAGGCGCGTTGCACTACTGGAGGATCGATCATTTTTGATCCCAGGCTCACGACGCTGATTCCCTTTTCTTGTGCCTCCTCGAATACCGCGACGATTCTCAGCGCCTTCTCGATTTCCGTGGCCGTTGGTGCAAAAGCTTCGTGAATCACCGAAATCTGTAATGGATGAACGCAGCCCATGCCTTCGAATCCCATGGCGCGTGCGTTCAGGCCCCAGTGCTTCAGGCCTTCCATGTCGGCCACATCACCGTAAACCGAGTCGATTGCCTGGATTCTGGCAGCGTGGGCGGCGTTCACTAGCCGTTGCCGCGCATACAGACACTCGGCTCCCGCTGCGGTTTTCACGATCCCTAGATCGGCCGTGTAATCCTCCAGGCCAATCGTCATTGCCACGATATCGGCGCTGGCAGTAGCGATCGGGTAGGCATTTTCGATTCCCAGCGCCGACTCGAGAATCGGCATGAGCCAAATTGGGCGTTCAATCCCAGCTCTGTTCTTGATGCGCTCGATGTGATCAGCGACCTGCATCACTTGCTCCGCCTGCTCAATCTTTGGCAGGAGCACCAAATTTGGTAATTCAGGAACAATCTCCTCTAGATCGGCGAATCCTAATGGCAGTTGGTTTATACGCACCATGCGCTCGCACGTGCCGAAGTCGACCGCGCGCAGCGTGTTGCGCACCAGCAGGCGCGCAGCATCCTTCTCGTGGGGATGGACAGAATCTTCGAGATCAAGAATGATGCCATCCGGATGGCGCAGGCCGGCATTGATGAAATATTTCGGCTCGTTACCTGGAATATAGAGACGTGAGCGGCGCATGCGATCGCGCGCCGACACAGGCGGGATAGCGATTCTTTCCGGCAGCGCTCGATAACCATCTCCGAGTCCTGCGCGCTTGACGGCAGCTTCAATGCGCGCGGAGATCACGAAAGGCAATGCACCCTCATCGTGAATGGCAACGTACGCATTCTCCACGTGCAACTGTTCCAAGACTTGTTGTGCCTGCGTAGTGATCGATTCGCCGTAGTACGCCTTTACGCGTGATTCGAGCACAATCTCGCTGCCATCATGTTCACGCGGTTCAATGCGCACATGCACGTCGGAGCGTCTCTCTGGGCCCCAGTTGCCGGCTTCCCCCGGTTGTAGTCTCGGCGCGATCGATGGAGTGCTCGTCATGATTTACTTTAGAATCTCTTCCAGTTCTGGTTCGGCTACCTTGCCCAAGCTCGCCAAAATTGCATCGGTCATCTGCCTCGTGCTGGCCGCGCCCTGAGCAATGACATTGCGTCCCCCGGGAATGCGCAACATGTCATAGGTGCGCACGTTGCCATCGCGGACGACTTGTGCAATGGCATCGTGAATGAGCTTTGCTTTGTCGATTTCGCCGACATGCTCGAGCAGCATCGCCGCCGCAAGAAACATTGCGATCGGATTCACGATGGCCGGGTAGAGTTCGGCATATTTCGGTGCCGAACCGTGGGTCGGCTCGAATACAGCCACTTCGTCACCGACGTTGCCCGAGGCGGCAAAGCCCAGTCCGCCGACCAGCCCCGCAAACGCGTCGGAGATCACGTCTCCGAAGAGGTTGGAAGCCACAATCACGCCGTAATCTTCGGGATTCTTCGTCAGCCACATGGTCTGCGCATCGATGTTGGTCGACCACAAAGCAATCTCCGGATAATGCTTTGCGACGGCTTTAGCCTCTTCCTCCATCATTCCCGAAGTCTCGCGCAAGACATTCGGTTTCTCGCAAATGGTCACCGATCGGTAGCCGAATTTCCTTGCCCATTCGAATGCCACTTTCGCAATCTTGTGAGCAGCTTCGCGCGTGATGATACGCACGGAAATTGCAAGGTCGGCGCCCGGTGTACCGGCAAAAGGCTTGAACTTCGGGTGAGTCGCGAGGGCGCTGCACACTTGGTCTGGGGGGTTTGTCCACTCCACGCCAGCATAAAGGCCTTCGGTGTTCTGCCGAAAGATTACGACATCGACGAATGGTTCTTCGAACCCGCCGCCGGCTTTTTTGCGAATGAAATTCAGCGGGTTGCCGGGAAAAGAAATGCAGGGTCGAATGCAGGTGTCAAGATTGAAGTGCTGGCGAAGGGTAACAATCGGGCTGAAGTACGTGTAGCCCTTGCCGCGCAACTCCGACTTTAGTTCGGCTTCAGCTTCTTTCTTCGGTTTGGATGTGATGGCGCCGAACAGGCCGAGTTTGTATTTGGCGAGCAGTTCGACGGTAAGCTCGGGCAAGGCATTGCCCTCATTGCGCCAGCATTCCCAGCCGATATCGGCCTGAAAGTATTCTGCATCGAATCCCACCGCTTTCAGCAGCCTCAACGCTTCCGGCATCACTTGCTTCCCAATGCCATCTCCGGGCATGGTCACGACTGTGTATTTCGCCATACGATTCCTCCTGCTAGAGACCGCTGGTTTGCTCTTTGATCCGTCTCACCTCAGTCCTAACCGCTTCGCGACGAGATTCTCCACGCCACCAGCGATGACGAGTGACTGGGGTACGCAACCTAAGGCCTGAAAGTTGAATTGCTCACCGCGCCACTGAACCCTGCTCGAAGTGAAATCGACGTCGATCTCATCGCCCGGAATGATGGTCTTCTCCCGCGCCGAAATTTCCACGCCAAATTGCTGGCGCAACCGAGCAACGAGTTCTGGCAGCTCAATGCATAAGAATCCGTTGTTGTAGGCGTTACGCAGGTGGGTCTGCGAAAAGCTGGCGGCAATGACGAGCGGAATGCCTTTTGCCTTCAGGCAAGTAACCGCCTGTTCGCGGCTGGAACCCGTGCCAAAGTTGAAGCCTCCCACGATGACATCGCCTGTCTTGCACCGCGACGCCAACCGAGGATCGTAGTTCTGCATGACTGCCCGCGCCATCATCTCGGGCGTCATGTCATCGCGATAGGTGTAGTCTTTCCCGTAGATCGCGTCGGTGTTCAAATTGTCTTGCGGAATAAACACCAGTCGCCCTGTTACACGCTCGGGGAATCCGGGCAAGATGCCAACTCTTTCCGCGGGGGGCGAGGCAGCTTTAAATTCCCGATATTCTCGCGCGGGCAAGCGAGTGGAAGCGCCATTCGTGCCGCAGATATATCCGGCCACTGCTGATGCGGCGACAACAACGGGACTCGCCAAATAGCATTGCGCGTCGCGGGATCCCATGCGTCCTTTGAAGTTCCGGTTAGTGGCGGAGATACCAACCTCGCCCTTTTCAAGAAGTCCGGTGCCGAGGCCGATACAGGGCCCGCAACTTGGCGGAAGGGGGATTGCTCCTGCATCAATCAACATCTGCCAGATGCCGCAATTTTCAGCCTCTTCTTGTACCCAACGGCTCGCCGCTCCTACATAGAATTCGACCATCGGCGCCACGTGCTTGCCGGCGAGAATTTTGGCCGCCGCAGCCAGATCTTCCACGCGCGAATTTACGCAGGAGACAAGATACGCCTTCTGGATTGCAATCTTCTTCTGTTGCGTTTCCGCCAACGAATGCATCACCTGCACCGTGTCAGGACCCGAAAGCTGCGGCGAGATTTGGCTAAGGTCGACCTCGATGCGCGCGCAATACGAAGCGTCTGGATCAGGCTGCGGCGGGTTTTCGGCCCAGCGGGCGATGTCCGCCGCATCGAACCGGTCCATCCCCAATCGCCTTAAACGTTGCAAAACGCCACGCAGATATTCGATCGTGACCGCATCCACTGGGAACCACGCAACCAGTGGCCCCCACTCGGTGCTCATGTTGGAAATCGTGAAACGAGCATCCATCGAAAGACTCGCGACGCCAGGGCCGCTGAATTCGATCGCGGCATTCAATACTTCGTCGTGGTTGTACAGGCCGCAGAGCGTGATAATCACGTCCTTGCCGGTCGCGCCCTCCGGCAGCCTCCCTTTGAGCACAACTTGCACCGACTGCGGAATCTGCCACCAGAACTCACTAGTAGCCCAAATCGCGGCCGCGTCCGTACGCACGATTGGCGTTCCGACCGCTCCCAGCGCGCCATACATGTTCGAGTGAGAATCGGAACCGACCACGAGCGCTCCCGGCACGACGTATCCGCGCTCTACCATGATCTGGTGGCCAATGCCAGTGCCAGCGGGATAGAAATCGATGCCATGTTCTTTAGCGAACGCTTCAATCGCCCGGTATTTCTTCTGGTTCGCTTCTTCCTGGTTCTGTATGTCGTGGTCGAGAGCAAAGACGAGTTGTGAGGGTGTGCGGATCTTCATTGCACCCATCGCATTGAATTTGCTCATCACCGCCGACGTGTTGTCGTGGGTCATTACGTGGCGCGGACGAATGGAGATAAAATCTCCTGCGCGCAGCGGCCGATCCGGCCCTTCCGCGACATGAGATTGTGCGATTTTCTCGACGATGGTTTGGCCCATAGCTAACTCACGAGTACAGCTTCCTGCTGCTCGGCTTCTTCCGTGCCAGCCTTGCTTCTCGCAGCGGACGGTTTTCTCCGGACGTTCGATTTCGGCAAAGCCATCAGGCTGCCGACCGAGTCCAGCGTCTCCAAACCCCAGATCATATCCTTCACTTTTTTCTGTGCGCCCTTTGACAAAACACCATCAGCTAGAGCGGAGAATTTTTCCTCCACTTCCTGATCAGTAAGCGGGTTGCGCGGGTCACCTTTAGGAAAATCAAGTTGCGTTGTGAAAGATCGCCCGTCCACAGTAGTAATGTTCACGATCGCGCGTTGTAGGGCGGGAAACACCTTCTCGATCTCAGGGTCGGCGATGACTTGTACCTTTTTTAGTTGTGCCCGCACCTCGGGATCCATGATTCTTTCCATCGTGAACTGCTTCGGCGTGACTTGGCGATCAACCAAAGCAGCCGCGATCACATAAGGCAGCGAGTGATCTGCAGTTTCTTTGCTGCGTGGGTCGTACTTGCTCGGGTCGGAAAGAATATCAGCCGCTCGCCCCAGCGACCGAATCTGAATGTTCACTACCTGGTCAGGTTTGAGGTCATTGGTCTTGACTAGGTCCAGCAGCGCCGACACCGGTGTGTGCGTCAGTGCCTCGCTGGGAAACGCTTTCATGCCGCACTGGGTAATGCGCCAAGAAGAACCCAGGCCATCCGTGAGACAGGTCAGCCTCCATTCTGGTCCAAAGCAGTGAACCAGGCCCTCTTTCCCATCGACTACATGCTCCGGCCCGGTGTAACCCTTTTCTGCGAGCAGCGCGGCCAGCACGCCACTCTGCGTCGCCATTGGGTCCACGCTGTTTTTCATCATCGTGAGCTTTCCCGCGGTAACCGCACCTAGTGTGCAGTGGCGGCTTGCGGAGATGCCAATGGCATGTTGAATCTGTTCCCAACCCAAATGCAGGACACGGCCGGCGACGATCGGCGAGACGAACGCGGTCAGAGTGGCGTGATGCCAACCGCGCTCGCGAATGCCGGGGAACGCCGCCTCACAAAAACGCATCTCGAACTCGTGCCCCAGCACGAGGCCGACGATCAATTCTTTTCCTCCGCTATTGGCCCGTTCACAACATGCGAGAGCCGCCGGAAAAATATCGGACGGGTGCGAGGGATCCTGCCGCCAATAGATGTCGTTGTAGTCCATGCAACGGATCATCAGCGCATTCGCCAACGCCGCCGAAACCAGATCGACTTTCTTTCCGCTGCCGATGATCGTCGCGGGACCTCGCCCTGCGATCTCGTTCAACACGGCGAGCGCAATCTTCACATCGTGCTGCCGATATCCGCCAAGTGCGCATCCGAGCGAATCGAGCAGGAAGCGTTTTGCCTGATAGACAGCATCCTGAGAAATATCTTCAAAGCACAACCCGGCAGCCCAGCGCGACATTTTCGGGGTAACCGGCTCTCGGCTTTCGAATGCGGAGTTCGCAGTGGCCACTTGTCACTCCTTATTATTTGATCTCGAGGTTCTTGGGATTCTTGAACGGCAGAAACGCCATGAAATCGGCATGATGAACGATGAATGCTTCTGTCGAGCGTTTCACCAGATCTCCTTCGGCGGCGTGGGCGGCAATGATATGACAAACGGAGTCTGGCACGCCGCATTCGAGCGCCAGCGCCACTCCAGTAAAGGGATGCCGTAGCGCTTCTCCTCTTTGGCTCTGCCGCGGCTTGCCGTCAGCTCCAAGCTCATACTCAAGCAACTTTCCTACATCCGCGAGAATCGCTCCGGCAATGACCACGTCGATGTCCACCGGAAGCACGCGCCCCATGAACTCTTGCATAGCCAGCGCACTAGCGCGGGCGATGTGCACAACGCAGCGCTTGTGTTCCATGAATGTGATCGGGCAGTTCGGCACCAGCAGAGTGAAAGGAATCTGTTCGAGATCTTTTGGTTTCAGTGTGCCGCGCTCGAGCGCCAAGGCCCAGGTCTTTGCCACCTGCTGGCGCAGTCGCGCATCCTCGATCCAGTCAATTTCCGGCCAGAGTTGCCGGACCCTATCGCACATGCTTGTGCCTTCAGCCAG